>VERM01000044.1 GCA_018882645.1 Ferruginibacter sp. | reverse complement strand
CTTCTGTGATCCGGATTGGATTCGAACCAATGACCCTCAGCTTAGAAGGCTGATGCTCTATCCAGCTGAGCTACCGGACCCTCAAAATTTTTGCACAGCAAATATAGTTTTTTTATTGCTTTTTTCCTGCATTCAATTTGATTTTTGTGAGGATAAATGATTATTTCTGAGTTATGTTGAGTTTATGAGCTGTCAGCAAAATTGCTTTTGATTTGTAATCGTTTTGAGACTATATTTGTATGATAAGAAATTGTTAACATTTTCTCTTGCTATTGAGAAAAATATCTAAACTAAAACTGCTTTTATGAAACAAAAATTTACATGCCTTCTTTTGCTTGTTGCTCTTTCTATTAGTGCTTTTGCCCAAAAAGACAATAGCTACAAAAAAAGGAGTCTATTTGGTGTACATTTTAATGCGCTTGATGTGAAGTCTCCGCAAGACTGGAAAAACAATGGCGGACCAAAGTATTTCACCAAATTCAAAGATCTTGATCTTGGTTTTTCTCTATCTTATTGGAAGTTAATAGGTCCATTGATTGATTTTTCTGCTAAAGCTAACTTTTTGTTTCATGATTATGCTGCGGTAGATAGAAATCAGTATTCATCCGATTACAATCAGGTAGGTATCGAATTGGAGCCTGCTTTGAATTTTAAAGCGTTCAGGGATGGTGCCATATTAAATCCTTTTTTAACAGCCGGTATTGGCGGAGGTATATACAGCAGCAGGCTGGGAGCTTATGTTCCAACCGGTTTAGGTATAGAAGCCAATATAAAGAATCTCACCCACATTTTTTTACAGGCACAATATCGTTTTACTTTAGACAGAGCGGTATTAAAGGATAATGTTCTTTATTCTCTTGGAATCGCGCAAAACATGTCTAAAGATGAGGAGCCTGCTGTTGTAATTCCTCCTGTGATTCCTACAGTTCCTGAGGTAAAATTGCCTATTGCTGTTGCAGTTGATACAGATGGCGATGGCATTAATGACGTTGAAGATAAGTGTCCGGATGTAGCAGGCATAGCCAAATACAGTGGTTGCCCTGTTCCTGATTCAGATGGTGATGGCGTGAATGATGATCTTGACAAATGCCCCAAGGAGCCTGGTATAGCCAAATACAATGGTTGTTTGATACCTGATTCAGATGGAGATGGCGTTAATGATGAATTGGATAAATGTCCTAAAGTTGTAGGTCCTGCTTCCAACGATGGCTGTCCCATTATTGACAAAGCCGTAATTGAAAAAATCAATTTCAGCGCTAAAAATATTCAATACGCTACAGGCAGTTATAAATTACTTGCTTCATCGTATAAGTCACTTGATAATGTAGTTGAGTTATTACAAAAAGATCCAAGCTTGTTGATCAATATTGATGGACATACGGATAATGTAGGAAATGCTGCATTAAATAAAACCTTATCTCAAAATCGTGCAGATGAAGTAAAGAAATATCTTGTCAGTAAAGGTGTTTCTGCTGATCGCTTGACTGCAACCGGTTACGGTTCAGACAAGCCAGTCGGCGACAATAAAACTGCCGCAGGAAAAGCCTTAAACAGAAGAACAGAATTGAATGTGAGAAATCACTAATTCAAATTCTGTTATATCAAAAAAGCCGTCTTGAAAAAGGCGGCTTTTTTATTGAGGCATAATGCTCAAAAATAGTTGGTAAAATCCACTGTAACTCAATACGGTAAAGGGTTTGATAAAAGTTTAGTGAAAACGGTTTCACTAAACTTTTTTTGTAGATGAAAAATCTAAAAAAAAGCGTTGTTGGGCATGCGGTAGTTTATCTGTAATTCGATGGGGTAAACAAGCCGGGAAACAACGATTTAAATGCAAAAACTGCGATATTTTATTCACCCGAAAAGATTCCAGTCAGCGAATAAAAAATCGATTTATATGGTTTAAAAAGTGGGTAATTGAAAGGCAAACTTTAGAAACCCTTAGCCGAGATAGCGACCTTTCAATTTCTACTATAAGGAGGCTTTTTTATCACTATCTAGAGCAATCACCAACCATAAAAATCATTAAACGCTCAAAAGTTAATCTTCGAATTGACGCCACTTATTTTGCTCAGTTTTGCGTACTATGTTACCAGGATCATTATGATGGATATACACAGCTAATTCGGTTTTCGGATGGCGAACATTTTACAGAAATCAAAGAGGATATTGATAACCTGATTAAACTAGGCGTTCAGATAGAAAGCGTCACTACAGATGGGCATAAAAGCATTTTAAAAGCAATAAAAAAATCGGCTCCGGAAGTGATTGTACAGCGATGCCTTGTTCACATTCAAAGAATGTGTCTGCTTTGGCTGACGCGGTTTCCAAAGCACTTAGCCGGTATAGAATTGCGTCATCTTGTACTGATGTTACTGAGGATAAAATCACACAATGACAAGGTTTTTTGGACGGAAGAACTTAATTGCTGGTATGAGCGCCATAAGGAGTATTTACAAGAAAAAACATTCAATGAACACACTGGTAGATATTGGTATACTCATAAACTATTAAGGCGTTCTTATTTTACGATAAAAAGGGCACTTCCAAACATGTTTCATTATTTAAACAATCCCGATATCCCTTCAACTACAAATGGTATAGAAGGATTTTTTAGCCACCTTAAAAACCATCTGGATCTTCATCGAGGTTTAAGCGTAAAACATAGAATTGACTTTGTCAAATGGTATATCTATTTATCCAACTCGAAATGAGTTTTTTTAGCCATCAGGGCAATCCGATAATGTAAAAAAGGCAGCCCTTTACAGAACTGCCCAGACTATCGTCTTGCATTGAACTTATTGCTGGCAAGTTGCCCTCCGGCAGAGCTTACTTCCTCTTCAGTTCAACAATGCACTTTAAAGATAATTTTCGGAAAAATCACCAACTATTTTTGAACACATTGCCAAAAACATTGAAAATGATCTAGAAGTTGAAAACCTATTGAACTTGTTTAACTTATTAAACCTGTCGAACCTAATTGAGGCTTCTAAAGTCCACCGGCACCAGTTTACTAACACCCGCCTCTTGCATGGTCACGCCATAAATCACATCAACCGCACTCATCGTCATTTTATTGTGTGTTACAATAATGAACTGTGAGTTTTCGCTGAACTGCTTGATCATATTGGTAAACTTGCCCACGTTGGCATCATCCAATGGAGCATCCACCTCATCGAGAATACAGAATGGAGCCGGCTTGATAAGATAAATGGCAAATAACAATGCTGTTGCCGTAAGTGTCTTTTCCCCACCACTCAATTGACCAATACTACTGGGGCGCTTACCTTTGGGTTTAGCCACAATATCAATACCGGTTTCTGCTATATTTTCCGGGTCAACCAAAATCATATCGGCAGTATCTTCTTCTGTAAATAATGCCTTGAAAACTTTTTGAAAGTTCTCTCTTGTCTTATTGAATGTCTCCAGAAACTGATTATTGGCTGTAGCCTCTACCTCTTGTATGGTCTGCATCAGACTTTCCTTGGCCGTAACCAAATCATTTTTTTGCTCTAAAATGAATTCATATCTTTTTTTCATTTCAGTATACGCCTCAATAGCAGTAGGATTCACCTCTCCCATATTTTCCAGCCGTTTTTTCATCCGCTCATTTTTTTCCTGCAATTCCTCCAGCGGCGTATCTGATGTCCTTGGCTCATCAATTATGGCATCCAGATCAACTTTAAATTCAACATTCAGTCTTTCCTTCATTCCTGCAAGCTGCAATTTAAGATCGGTAAGACGGTCTTTGATTTCATTTAATAAATGATCGATTCCTTCTTTTGATTTTTGTTTATGCCTCAACTCACTCTCCTTTTCGTTCAACGCATTTCTGAGATTATAATATTCCTGATCGGATTCATTGAGCTTTCTCTCCTCTGTTTCCTTATTTTGAAGCAACTCCACCATTAGCTCCTCCAAAGCCTTCAGCTCTTCGGCTGTTTTATCAATATTCTCTTTGGCTTCATTCAATTGTTGCTTGTTACTTTCCACCTGATGATTCAATTCATTCAGCTGATTGTTTTTGAATTCAAGTTCCTGCTGTAAAGAAACCAATTTGCTTTGTTGACGGGTGAATTGCAAATTGCCGTCGTTATAACTTTGATTAGAAAAATTATACTCATTTTCAGCTATCGTATAAGTCTGTTCTACTTCCAGTATTTTAGAATGCAACTCCTCCAGCTTCAAATTGAATGCGCTTAACTCATCTCTGGTGCCCGCAATAGCGTCCTGATTGGATTTCAACTGCACTTGTAATGAATCTGATTTCTGACTTGCATTATTTTCCTGATGATGAAGATTTTCGAGTTTGTTTTGTAAAGAAACCAGCTGATTGGTAAGCAGATTGATGGATTGCTCGGTTTCTTTTATGGCATTTTCTTTCAAACGCGCGTTATGGGCAATCACTTCATTGTGTTTTTCCTGAATATCCGCGTTCAATTTATTCACAACAGTTTCCTGAGCAGAAATTTCTTTTACGAGTTTTTCAAGATTTTTGGCTCGCCCGATTTTCTTTCCTTCAAAAAGACCAACGCTTCCCCCGGTTAAAGAATATTTCCCCTTTACATATTTTCCGGTCTTTTCGAGAATTACGGCCCCATTGCTCTCCTTAAGTGCATCTTCATTTTCAGCAATAAACACATTGCCTAATAGATGGCCGGCGAGTTTTGCATACTGCGCATCAATTTCCACCACATCCAGGGCTCTAATTGTACCGCCGGGTTGATGTACATTGGAAACATCGGTAAACTGATCCAGTAAAAAGAAATTGGCTTTCCCTTTTTTATTTTCATCCAGTAAATGAATCGCCTGCAAGCCTTCCTGTAAAGAATTTACCACATAATAATTCAGATAAGGCTCCAGCACATTCTCAACCGCTGTTCTGTATTGCTCCTTAACATATATTATGTCTGAGAGTAACGGTGCCGCATGATTCCAACCTGTATTCTTGTGTAAGAATTTGACACTTTCCGGATAACCTTCAAGAGAATCCACGAGGCTTTTTAATAGATCATGTTCATTTTTCTTGGCATCCAGTTTTCGGTTTTCATCCGCAAGCTTTGATCTCAATCCTTCCAGCAGATGTTGTGTCTGAAAAATTTGCTCTTTGGTTAAATCGTGTTCTTTTTGCAACTGTTCCAGACTCAATTTTGCCTGAGACAATTCGGACTCCTTAGATTTTTTTTCTTCTTCCAGTTGATTCATCTGCAAGAGCCTTTGATTTTTTTCTTCTTCCAACTGTGCAATTGACCTGCTGATGTTCTGAATGGAAGTATCTGCAATGGCTACTTTTTTCTCAGCTTCAAACTGACTGCGCTGAATGGATTGGTTTTCTCTTCTGAGAGAATCAATAGCACCACGCTGATCGTCAAATACTCTTCTTTTCTCCTCCACTTTTTCTTTCAGGCCTTTTAAGCTTTCTTCGAGTTGCGCCAGCTTTATCTCCTCTTCTTTTATTTGCTTGTCCGTAAATGTGATACTTTCTCCAAGACCGGCAACCTGTCCTCCTGCTTTTTTTAGAAAATCATCTAGATTTGATTCGCGCTCTTTAAGATGTTGTAAACGTTGCGCAGTGAGACTTTTCTCATTTTCCTTGCTTCTAACCTGATCGAGCATCTCATTGTAAGCATGCTGCATTTGTTGCAAGGCTTTTTCTTTTTCTATAAAATCCAGTTTTTCTTTTTCCAGACCCGCTTCTTCTTTTGCAATAGCCGTCTCCAATTCAATTCTTTTGTCTACCTCTTCCTGTTGCTGCTGGTTCAAATCTCGGTAAGTGATGTTAAAACCTTCAAGAGCCGCTTTGGCGAGTTCGATGCTTACTTCCTTATATTCTTTTTTGATTTCAAAATATTTCTCGGCTTTTTTAGCCTGATTTTCCAGGCTTTTCAGCTGATTATTAATTTCAAACAACAGATCTTCAATACGTGCCAGATCCTGTTCAGCCGCATCTAGCTTCAGCTTGGCTTCTTTTTTTCTTGTCTTATAAATGGTAATGCCGGCAGCCTGCTCCAGCATTTTCCTACGACTGTTTTCTTTATCCTTGATAATATCATCCACCATACCCAGCTCTATGATGGCATAGCTGTCGGTGCTGACGCCCGTATCCATAAAAAGATTATGAATGTCTTTCAGGCGGCAGGTCACATCATTTAGACGATACTCGCTCTCTCCACTTTTATAATATTTTCGGGTAATCGTTACCGTATTAAACTCGGTAGGAAGTAGATTTTTTGTATTTTCAAAAGTAAGACTAACCTCTGCCAGGCCGCTTGAACTTCTGGTTTTGCTTCCGTTGAACACAAGGCTCTCGAGATTTTCACTACGTAGATTACTGATTTTGTGCTCACCGATCACCCATCGGATGCTGTCAATGATATTGCTTTTCCCGCAACCATTAGGCCCGATTACACCGGTGATACCTTCGTCAAAATTCAGAACAGTTTTATCGGCAAAACTTTTAAATCCTTTAATTTCTAAACTCTTTAAACGCACTTTTTCTTGTTTTTAAGGCGACAAACCTACGTGAAAATGATGGAATTTTTAAATAAACTTTATGCAAAAGATGCTGAAAAAAACCTGCCAAAAAAAATCATTAAATTCTTGGCTAAAATGATTACACCATAAATTTAAGAGAATGAACTATCAAATGACCTGTAGTTATTCACAGATTCTTCACAAAAAATCATGCATTTAAACTTAAACACAAGATGAAACAGATAAAGTTTTTTATTTAATTTGTGACGGTTATTATAAAACCCAATTTTATGAAAAATTTTATAGTTGCGACCTCCACCCTGTTTATTCTTTTTTTGAATACTTTTAAATGCATTTCACAATCTATCAGCTCCAATCAGGCAATTGTTAAGTCTACATTAAATATTTCATCTACTGATGAAGAAGATATTCAAGATCAGGGAAGGGAAAGCGGGCGGATGGGAATGAGAAATATGATGGAAGGAGAAATCAAATTAACCAATTATACCAAAAATACTTTGAGCAAAATGGTTATAGAATCAGATTTTATCAACTCTTCCGTGTACAGAGATGAAAGTCAAAAAACCACAACAACGATAATGGAAATTATGGGTCAGAAATTAGGCTTTTATACCAATGATGATGAAATGGCGAAAATGATACAAACCAGAGACAGTTTGATTCGTCAAAAAAGAAGTGCAGAAAACGACCTTATTTTGAATCCTGATGTGTCGGTTTCAATTACACAAGAAACAAAAACTATTGCTGGATTTGCCTGCAAAAAAGCATATGTGATTACAAAAAAACCTGAAACTTCTGATACAGCAGTAATTTGGTTCACCTCGGAAATCAAACTACAGAATAGTCTCTCAACGTCATCAAGAGCCATAATTGGTATGATTCCCGGTCTTCCTGGTGCATTTAAAAAAATGGAAAAAATTGATGGATTTATCACAAAGTGTGAAATTTCGCTCCCCAGAGGGCTAAAAATGGAGATGGAAGTCAATAAAATAGATCTGAAATCCGATATATCTGACAATGAATTTCAATTGCCCAGAAATGTCGACATCAAGCCAATGAGCGAAATGAGAAATATGTTTGGAGGTATGTTCAGAGGTGGGATGTAAATTTTTAATGCTTTTTTAAAATTCAAGATATAAATGTTATCTTTGTTTCAGTACTATTAAGCCATTAATTTAAACAGCAAAAAATGAAAATGACAAAAAAAATTCTACTAGCTATTTCAGGATTTTTGATTTTTTCTTTTTCGTCCAAATCCCAACTTGTAATCAATGGAGCCACTTTCACAATTGAATCCGGAGCGGTTGTTACGGTTCAGGGTGACGTTACCAGTAACATGGATATACAAGGAGCGGGAAAAGTTTTATTGAAAGGAACCGCTAATCAAAATGTAAACATGAATGGCAAAACAATTCCTAATCTTGAAGTGGATAACACTTCCAATGCTACATTGACGGGAAGTATCAAGATAGGAACAAACCTTTCATTTGTTTCCGGAAAAATTTTAACCGGAAACAATAGCGTCACCCTCTCATCTACTGCAACTTCTACTGGACAAGCTACTGGCAAGTTTATTGAAACTGATGGTACTGGGGAAGTCTCTAAGGAAATAAGTTCGAATTTAAGCTCTTTCGAAATCCCTCTAGGAAAGGGAACTGCCTACAAGCCTGCCTTCGTTACAACCAATGGAACATACAGCACTGCAAAAATAGGCGTACGCCTGATTGACAATACTACTTCTACCAGACCTCCTAAAATTAATGATTACGTAAATGCAGTATGGCCAGTGACCCGTTCAGGAATCACCGGAACAGTAACCATAACCGGTCAGTATAATGATGCCGATATTACTGGTACCGAAGCCAACTTAAAAGGATATTTTAACAACGGAACTGACTGGACTTCTATCGGCGGAACCAATGATGCAGCTACAAACAGAGTTTCTGCATCCGTTTCCGGAAATTCTGGAAGCCTGACTGGTATGAATAAATTTGTTTTGGTTGGAGCAAGGGCATTTTTGCAAGGAGCTTACAACGCCTCTAATGGTCTGATGAATGAGAATCTTCGTACTGCAACAGGAGGAAATGTTATTCCAAACTCTGATCCATACAGATCTGCCCCCTACAATTCATCATTCACGCACGTAAGTAATGTAACTACTGAAACAGTAATTGGAACACCTTTTGCCACACAAACACAAGCTGAAAATAATATAGTTGATTGGGTATTCCTTGAATTGCGAAACACAAATGCTTCTCCAGGCAATACTATTCTGCAGACTAGAAGTGCACTTTTACAAAGAGATGGCGACATTGTAGACGTGGATGGTGTTAGTCCGGTTACATTCAACAATATTACCGACGGAAATTACGCAATAACGGTAAGGCATCGCAATCATCTTGGCATAAGTCTGAATCCAACAAGCAATGCCAAACTGATGAATGAAGCACAGTCAACAGCTTTTACGACCAGAGTGGCGGATTTGAGAACTACTGCTGCATCAGGTTTGTTTGGCACCTCTGCCGGATATACCTCCGGTTCTAATACTACGCTTGGAACAGTAAATTTAATGTGGGCAGGAAATGCCAATGCCAACAATGCCTGTAGATATTCAGGTGCCGGAAATGACAGAGCTGTAATTCTAACAGACCTAAGCTCTAACACTTTGGGAAGCTTAACAGGTTACCAGCGCTCTGATCTGAATATGAATGCAAGAGCTAATTATTCTGGCGCTGGTAATGATCGCGCCTATTTGCTATCCAATGTACTTGGTAGCTCTACCCTGACT
>VERM01000366.1 GCA_018882645.1 Ferruginibacter sp. | reverse complement strand
GAATGACGCCATTCAAGCCATGTTCAAAGGTGAAAAAATCAATGAAACAGAAAACAGAGCTGTTTTGCATACTGCACTTAGAAATTTTTCCGGTAATCCAATTCTAACAGACGGAAATGATGTCATGCCCGATGTCAAAAAAGTTCTGAATCAGATGAAATCTTTTTCTGAAAAAGTTCATCATGGCGAATGGAAAGGATACACTGGAAAGAAAATTCGTTTTATCGTTAATATAGGGATCGGCGGAAGTGATCTAGGCCCTGTTATGGTTACAGAAGCATTAACCCCCTATCGTATTCCGGGTATTGAATCATTTTTCGTCAGCAATGTGGATGGCACTCATATCAGCGAAACGCTCAAGAAAGTAAAGGCGGATGAAACTTTGTTTCTCATCGCAAGCAAAACTTTTACCACACAGGAAACCATGACCAACGCCCACACTGCACGTGAATGGTTTTTACAATCCGGAGCGAATGAAAAAGATATCGCACTTCACTTTGTAGCACTGAGTACCAATAGCGTAGAGGTGAAAAAATTCGGTATAGATCCTGCCAATATGTTTGTATTCTGGGATTGGGTTGGTGGAAGATACAGTTTGTGGAGCGCTATCGGACTTTCCATAGTGTTGACAATTGGATATGAAAATTTTGAATTGTTATTGAAGGGTGCTTACACCGCTGATGAGCATTTTAAAAATACCAATTTTGATAAAAATATTCCGGTAATCATGGCTCTTCTGGGAATTTGGTACCGCAACTTTTTCAATGCGCCTACAGAAGCCATTTTGCCCTACGATCAGTATTTACACCGCTTTGCCGCATATTTTCAACAAGGGAATATGGAGAGTAACGGTAAATACATAGACCGCAATGGTAATAAGGTCAATTATCAAACCGGACCCGTGATCTGGGGCGAACCGGGCACAAATGGTCAACATGCTTTTTATCAACTGATACACCAAGGTACGGCATTGATCCCATGCGATTTTATTGTGGCTGCACAATCTCATAATCCGATTGGAGATCATCAGATAAAATTGCTCAGTAATTATTTTGCACAAACCGAAGCGCTGATGAACGGCACGTATCATGAAAATCCCTTCCGTGTGTTTGAAGGGAACCGCCCGACCAACTCTTTTTTAATCAAAAAAATTACACCTTATACATTGGGGCAACTCATCGCTTTTTATGAGCATAAGATTTTTGTACAGGGTATCATCTGGAACATCTACAGTTTCGATCAATGGGGCGTTGAGCTTGGAAAAATTCTTGCAGGAAAGATACTTCCTGAATTGGAAAACGACAATCCTGTTTCATCGCATGATGATTCAACAAATGGACTCATCAATTCGTATAAAAAAATGAGACAATAGAAAAATGATTACTTATACAAAAAAAGCCTTCTTAACGGAAGGCTTTTATGATTACATTTCAGAAATTAGACTTTACCATTTATCAACCTCTTCACCGAAACCATTGTCGCCGGTTGAAGAAGGCTCAGCATTGCTTCCAGATGCGGGTGAACTTTCATTGATGTCTGCAGACGCATTCGTAGCGGCAGATGAAGCTGTTGCAGACTCATCCCCTTCATATGGGGTATCATGATTGAAAGCGTCAAAATCAAAATCAGGCATTAGTTCTGTTTTGACATGATCGATTGTTTCATTGAGCCCTTTGAGAAACTTGTTGAAGTCTTCCTTGTAGAGAAAAATCTTATGACGGTCATATCCGTCGGAGTCAAAACGTTTACGACTTTCCGTGATCGTCACGTAAAAATCATTCCCTCTGGTTTCTCTTACATCAAAAAAATAAGTCCTGCGCTTACCGGCTTTTACACGGATACTATAAACACTATCCGGTTTCTTTTCATTGTTTTCGTACGCCACTGTAAAAATTTTTTGTTTTTAAATAGTTTTTTAAAAAAATACTTGACAAAGATAAATTTGTTTTTGATATTACAAAATAAAAGAAGATTTTGTAAAAAATCCATTGAAATTCATTCTTCCATTGTCTCCCTCTGTCTTTTGAACATTTCATAATAAAGCCCTTTTTTTGAAAGCAATGTTTCATGAGAGCCGAACTCCGCAATATCACCATCCTGCATAACAATAATCCGGTCAAAGTTAAATAAAGAAAATATCCTATGCGTTATGATG
>VERM01000365.1 GCA_018882645.1 Ferruginibacter sp. | reverse complement strand
GGTGTACGGTACGAGTATATTTCTAAGTTCTTCAGCTTATATAACTCTCTAAAGAATTTATAGCTATCTAATCCGGATATTGCTGTGCACCAAGAGGTCTGTTTCTGAAATCATGAATTATGGGTTCTGGAGGCAAGCACTCTGAAACAAATGCTTCTAAATTGCTTCTAAATGAAAAAAGGACCTATGAGTTATTACTTCATAAGTCCTTGATTTTCAGTGTGACCGCGTTAGGAGTGATGCTCCTTCGGCTAAATATGTTGATACAACTAAACTTTCAATAAATCGCTATTCTCCAGAGTGAAAATCATTTGAAAAACCTCCACATTATCTACGGAATTGCTTACTGAATGTTCAAGAACTAACGCTAAGGTAATAAAAAAATGAAAGTAAAAAAGGTTAATTCAACTACTTCAATTTTTTTCTTCAATTTGCTCCTGAAACCATCTCAAATAGGCTTTGATTTGTGATACCAAATAATAGGGTAGGTTCAATAAAAAGAAAGTTTTGTTTTGAGGGGTTTTGACTTCAGATATATTTACATGCCCATTATAAAATCTTATGGCCATATTGTGCGGTGCATCATCCATAAATTGATGCAGTGATTTTAAGGTGCCGGTTTTTCCTGATTTAGTTTCTATGGGAATAACTTTTCCTTCAAAGGGGATTAGAAAATCAATCTCTGCCGTTGATTCCTTTTTTTCTTTTACCCAAAAATATAATTCACTCAATGCATGATACTGATTGGCTAAAAGTTCCTGACCTGTAAGGTGCTCTATCATTGTTCCCTGATAGATCTTACTTAAATCTTCTGTGCCTAGTATTTCTTTCTGAATACCGACAAAATGATTGAGCATTCCGGTATCCAGAATTTGCAAACGTGGAGATTTTTTTAAATCCGGTTGAAAGGGAAGTGTGGCGGATGTGTTTGGATACAATAAATGAATTAATAAAACCTTCTCCAGCGTTCGAAGGCATTCACCCATTTCTCGTGAACGGTATGATGAATTTCCAAAACCTGCAAATTTTATTCTTTTACCCGCTTCAGCAAAAGATGAGCGGATAACATGTCTTAAATGCAATACCTGCGTATCATTTTTTGCATACTTCTCCACATCATCCAGATAAGAGGCGATGAGTGAATCGAAAATGGATTGTAAGGATGTGAAATCTTTGTTTTTAACATAACTATTTACCACTTCAGGCATACCTCCGATGATGGCATATTGCTGGTATAGTTTCAACAATTTATCATGTGCAAAATTGTTGAATGGGATATGTTGCAATTGCTCCAACGCCGCCATTTCTCCCAGCGCCTCTAAAAACTCGGGAAAGGAAACCGGCCTCAAAACTTTATATTCAATCCGGCCGACAGGGAAGTGAATTTTTTTATCGAAAATCGATTCCAACATACTGCCTGCTGCAATGATCTTAATGGCAGGTTCTTGCTCATAGAAATAACGGAGGATATTCAGCGCCTCCGGTACTTCCTGGATTTCATCAATAAAAATCAGGGTGTTTTCTTTTTTGGAAATCAATTGATTTTTAAGGAAGAATATCGCTTGAAGCAATTCCTCAAGATTAGTATAGTTTAAAAAGGGTTGTTTATCCTCTTTTATTTCCAGATTGAGATAGATATATTGTTCAAATTGTTTTGCAAATTGGTGGATGACGGTTGTTTTACCCACCTGCCGGGCACCCCTGATAACCAGAGGCTTCCTGTCCGCCTTAACTAGCCAGAATTCAAGCTCTTTAATGATTTCCCTCTTGAACATGTAACAAAGTTAGGGTAAATAATTGGTTAATTTGTAACAAAGTTAGGGTAAAAATGGAGATATTTTGTAATAAAGTATGGGTAATTTATCTCAGAAGAGCTATAATCTAAAAAAAAGGCTAAAATAAGCATTGTATTTAGTAAATAGCAGTATATTTGTTCACAAATAATTAATGTTCACGTTTCGTGTACGCAATAAAAAAATGAACACAGAAATAGAAATAGCACATCTAGCTCTCGATAATCTACAAAAAAACGTAGGGATTAACGGCACTTGGAAACCATCAGAACATAAAGAGTTTGATGGTCAAGTTACATTAAACATTAACAATCAAAAAGTGAAATTCAATGCCGAAATAAAGCAAGAATTAAGACACCACCAGCT
>VERM01000364.1 GCA_018882645.1 Ferruginibacter sp. | reverse complement strand
TTTATTATGTTGTTTAAGTTGCTTTAAAAAAAAATACATTTAATGTATAAGTTGTTTAATTTGCGTAGCCAATTATTTTTAATTTTTTCCTACTATAAATAACCAGCTATAATGAAAAATAATTTTATCCGACTGATTCTTTTTGTGAGTTTGATTTTTTTCGGAGTCAATGTTAAATCTCAGATTTCTGTATTCTCCAACACAACTGTTGAAGCATGCAATTCATGGAACTCCAGTAACAATTGGGCATCCTCTTTGAGAAAAAATATTGCAGTCACAGGGCTACCTGCTACAGGATTATCTGCATCAGGAACTGTATTGCGTGAGGTAAGGGTTCGTCTGGGTAACTCCAATTGTGAAGGTGATCTGTCCAGCTATCAATTGCGACTTTCAAACCCTCAGGGAGTACAGGTCTTATTAACCAATCAATTGACAACAACAGGATCTTCTTTATGGGTTGATATGAAATTCAGAGACGACATAGCTCTGGAAAGACTAAAAGAATATCCATCTATAACAGTGCAGGCATCCTACTTTCCTCACTCAATCGGTTATTATGCCATAGAGAATGACGGAGATTTTAATAATTTTCTCACTGCTGCCAATCCAAATGGCAACTGGCTTTTTGAAATCATCGAAAACGAAACTTCAGAAGTTTCGTTTGAAAAAGTAGAACTGGTTTTCGGTCCTTCTATTAATGTTCGTGATGTGACCAGTTGCTCAAACAACAATAAATGTTCAGGTGCCGCTTGCATTTACAATGGTGTGTTTAGAGGAAACAACTCCCCTCCAAATTATTTCCCGGTACCTGCCACTGAATATCCCGGAAATACGGTCAGCGGTTGTAGTTGGAACGGTCAAAACAACAATGCGGCTTATTTTTCTTTCACACCAACATCCACTACAGCCAGAATAACGATATCGGGGATGCTCAATTCAACGCTGCCTACATCTGCGGATATGCAGCCTATTGTTTTAAAAGCCAATGGTAATTGTCTGAAACCAAATGTGGTTCCTACCGGAGGATGTCCAAAAGATCAGACCATCAACAATCGTTCTTATTCGAGTGATGTGTCGATAAATCCTGCTCCAAACACCGGGGGTAAATCGACAGGTACTATTTATGCTAATGGGATATCCGACAATTGTGAATTTAATTTGAGTGGTCTGACTGTCGGAGAAACTTATTTTTTATATGTTGATGGAAATGGAGGTCAATCTTCATTCTTTTATATTGAAGTGGAGAATGGTGTATCTACTCCATGTGATTTTTGCTGTACGCCTATAACATTATCCGGTCCAACTTCAATCTGTTCAGGTGCTGCTCCTGTAAAATATTCACAAACAGGCGGGAGCCCCTCAGGAACTTGGTCTGTTGTCCCATCCAGTGCCGGTACTATTGATGCCAGTGGTAATTTTACGCCTGCATCCGGACTCACCTCAGATCTGTCAGCTGAAATCAAATTTACTGATGGCGATTGTGTAAGAAGTTATGATATCATCGTAACAGAGTGTAAAACTTTCGGCTCTTTTGCCACTGCTACCTGGTTAACAACATGCGATGCCAATAGCTTTTACAACACAACCGGCACAGGAGCAGATCTGATTGATTTGGGCTTAAAAGATCTTGAAGGTCGCTTTCTCGGCACTTTTGTTCAAAATTCCAACAGTCTGACATTAAGAGGAGGAGAAGTTAAAACGTATAAGAATCTTGGTGTGGCCAATGTTTGTGGCGCAAAATTGTACTATCGTGTTTATCAGCAAGGTTCTACTCCAGGTTCTTTTGCTTCTCTGAATTTGCCTTTTTTCAATGACTGCAATGTTTCAATCAGTCAATTCCCTTCAGGAGGGCCTTGTAGTGCAGGAGATCAGAAATGGCAGAAAATACTTTCAGATGCGGAAAGTCCAATCAATCTAACTTCATATTCGCCAGGCGATTATGTTCTTCAAGTGTATTATGATGTAAGTGGAGATGCAAATTCTTCAACCGGTTGTGATCCTGGTGATCTTGTCGTTGTCAATAATGCCGGTAGATATTTCTCGGCAAATTTCACCATCCAAAGCAATCCTGTTTATACGCCATCTAATCCTACAACTTGTAATGGTTCTGATGGATCAATAACTATATCCGGCTTGGCACCCAGTACCACCTACTCTCTATCTT
>VERM01000363.1 GCA_018882645.1 Ferruginibacter sp. | reverse complement strand
AACTTGATGTATGTCTGGCCAACATAGTGAGAATTTTGTCGGACAGAATAAACTCCTATTACTTCAGGGTATTTTTTATTCCTTTTCAGGCCGTTTAATCAGTATATAGTGACAAAGGAGTAAGAAGATTTTGCTAACAGTATAGTATCAGAAAGCTTACGTAATAGTTTTTGATAATTGGGAATATTATTTAGTCTACTTTTTATTCGCGCATTTAAAATAATTTGTCTTAAAAAAACTTCAGATAAGAATTGGAAAACTATTGGTAGTAAGTGGTTAATACATATTAAAGGCAATCATTACATATCTGTATAGAAATAGTTTTATTATTTCCTTTAGTGAATAATTGGTTGATTCAAAGAAAATGCTTGTTTCTCATTCTATTAGTCACAAAAATTTATTCATTTCTTGATATATATATATATGCTTTTAATTATGTATATAACCAATTAAATTATGCTTTCTTTCTAAAAGTAGCCTACAATTCGCATGGGTTAAATTTGTGTCACAACTTTTTTGCTTATCATAAAAAAATTCTGTGAATAAAATTAAAATACAATATATATGTAATATGTTGTGTCAAAAACCTTCTAACATTGGTTATCTTTTTACTCATTAAATAAATGCTTAAAAATAATTAACTTGTTCAATAAGTAAATACCATGAAAATTACGATTTTCTCTGTTGGTAAATCCCACGAAAAATACCTGGAAGAGGGAATTAAGCTTTTTAGCGATCGGATTTCTCACTATTATCCAATCCACTGGGAAATTATACCCCCTCCCCGCCATGCGGGAAAAATGGATGTTGCTGAACTCAAATCAGAAGAAGGCAGGTTGATTTTATCCCGTTTACTGTCCGGAGACTGCCTTATTCTCCTCGATGAAAGAGGAAAGCTTTTGTCATCACCCGATGTCGCTGCATTGATCACTCAAAAAGCCAACCAGGGAATCAGTAAACTAGTGTTCCTCATTGGCGGGGCTTATGGCGTATCAGAGGATGTGAAAGCCCGGGCTCAACTTATCTGGAGTCTTTCCCCCCTGGTATTTCCTCACATGCTCGTTCGATTGATCCTTTCAGAACAATTGTACCGTGCCTGTACCATTCTTCGCAATGAAAAATATCACCATTCATAAATTTTACTTCCTCACATTCAATCCATTTGTCTACATTTATTGTGCATCTTTTTTATCCTTATGCTATCTGTAACCCTGATCATACTATTGGCCACCTGCCTGCTCTCCTTTCTCGCTTTTTCGAATGATCGTTTGACACACGACCTTATCTTCCACCCGCCCTCCGTAGTCAACAATAATCAATGGTATCGTTTTTTTTCTTCGGGTCTCATACATGCAGACTTCCTCCACCTGGCATTTAATATGTACACTTTCTACATGTTCGGGGGAATGGTCGAAAATGCCTTTCTTCAAATTTTCGGAGATACAGGCAGGATTTTTTATGCTTTGTTATATATTACCGCACTGCCTGCTTCTTTAACTTCCAGCTTTCAAAAGCACCGGAATGATTATGATTACTATTGCCTGGGCGCTTCGGGAGCCGTTTCTGCAGTGATTTTTGCGGGCATATTTCTTTATCCAACGCTGGGAATGGGTATATTCCCTCTCCCCTTCTACATTCCAGCCTTTATCTTCGGTCCGATCTACCTGCTTATTTCTGCTTACCTAAGTAAGAAGTCCTCCGGTTCCATTAACCACTCTGCTCATATCTGGGGTGCGTTGTATGGAATACTCTTTCTGATCGTTATCGCCTTCGCCTTCAGTGATTTTCAACCGTTGGCAAATTTCTGGCAAGAAGTCATGGGTTATTTCAGATAAGTGAAGTGCCAGGCCTCCCCTGAAGTCGTTTGTAACCGGAAGCGATGGTCTAAGCGGATACCTATCAGCCAGATGATTTTTTTATTCGTTTCTACTACAAATATTTTTTCCTTCGCCGTTGCCGAAAGTTTTAGATCAATCAATAATCTACTGATCTTTTTTTTCTTGTTCAATCCCAAGGGATAAAAGTAATCTCCTTGCTGCCATCGCCTTACAATTAGCGGAAACTCAATGGAAGCAATAGGAATAAATATCTCATTCGCTGCAGCATTGGTTGGAATGGTTTCAAAATTGACTTTTTCTATCTTGATTTTTCCGCCACTGAAAAGCATGGTTGTGTTCCC
>VERM01000043.1 GCA_018882645.1 Ferruginibacter sp. | reverse complement strand
GTGCATTGTATCCTTTGAGCGTAGTGCTGATTGAAAGAGTCTTTTTTAATAGTAAAAAAATAAATCCCATTACACTTATAGGATTATTACTAGGGATTACCGGTGTTGCTTTTATATTCTATGAGAAATTGAATGTCGTAGCCAATGACAAGATGTTTTTTGGTTTGGGGCTATCAATATTTGCAATGTTATCATGGAGCTTAGGTACTGTTTTCATCGCAAGAAACAAAACGAATATCAATCCTTATTACGGCATTGGATGGCAGATGCTTGTCAGTTCAGTCATCTTATTTTTGATCAGTCTTATATCAAAGCAAACCATTCCTCTATCCGGCATTACCTGGTCGGCATGGATTGTCATCTTTTATCTTGTAGTGTTTGGTTCGATTATCAGTTTTATCGCTTTTATTCATTCAATGAAAGGATTGCCGCCAAGCATATCCTCTTTGTACGCCTATGCCAATCCGATTGTGGCAATTGTTTTAGGTGCATTGATACTTCATGAGGAACTAACTGTCAGTATGATTTGGGGAACCATGGTCACACTGTCGGGAGTATTTCTGGTAAACTACAGCGTCCGGAAAGATCAGCAAAAAATCATTGTCGAATCTGAGCTATAAAATGCTGATAAAGATTTTTCCATCCTTCAAAATGTTTATCGGTTCCCAGCATATAGTTGTGAAAAATAGTGATAAACATTCCATTCGCTTCTTTACAAACTTGATAATAGCGCATGAGCTCATCAAAGGAAATTTCGGCATTTTGTTTTTGTTCGAAATGAGCATTGGCATCCATAAAACAAAAAGGGAACAATCGCAATGAGGTTTCTTCTTCTTTTTCCAGATTGTACCATAAAAACGAACTTGCAACGGAAGCTCTGAAGCCATTGATGCTGCCGTATCCCATACTATAGTCTTCTGTTATACCTGCTTCAATAAGATTTTCAAAAGTATGAGGCAATTTTAATTTGATATAATGTTGCCGGGATAAAACAACCGATTGTTGGCTGATGATTTCCAAGATCTTTTTTTCTCTTTTTAAAATCGATACCGTTTCATTGCTTTTCCATGATGGATGGATTCCAATCCTGCTGTTTTCGGAAATCTTTTTGATCAGTCTTTTCATAGACCTTTTATGGGGAGATATGTTTTTATCATATTTCCCTCTCTGTTCCGCTGTAAGAAAGAAATAAACCGGGGCTAAATTTTTTTTATGGTGCAAATCATCCAGAAATTCATAACAATCAAAGGGGTCTTTTTCTTTTCCAAGTACTACGCGTATTCTTTGCAGAGAAGGCGAAGAGATAAAGCCGCCAATATTTCGAAGTACTCCCTTTTTTTTAAAGGACCATGCCATGTCAACATCATACGTCGGGATATATTCAAAGGGAGGTCTTGTGATTTTTAAAAACGGGATTTTTTTTTGCAGGCAATCCGCAAAATCATTCAACCAAGAATTTACAAGGGGCAGGTGTAAAAAATCATTTTTATAAGCCACAGATTGATCATGAGAAAATCTTCCATACATGTCTTTTTCATGAGGGAGATATTCTTCGTATCTGCTGATCAGAAAAAAAATTGCAGATAGAATATCAAAATCAAAATCCGAGTCCTCTATTTTAAAAAAGGCCTTATATTCTTTTTTTTCAAAGACATTGATATGCTGTTTACGTATATTCTTCTCTGTTAGCAGTCCCACGGGTTTCAATCGAAACGCTTCGGATTCTATTTTTTTTTCAGTGTAATTAAAGAGGTAAGAACCTTCTTCGATGTGCTGATGATGTATATCGTTTCTGATGATGTATTCCAATCCCAGCTGCTCCCTAAACAAAAAGTTGCAGATATAATTCAGTCTGTTGGATTTGGTATCGGAGACTATGACAATCATTCATTCAAAAAAAGCCGGCAATACCGACTTCAAATGCAGAGCTAAAATATGCATTATTTTTTATACCGCTCTCTCCATAGCTGATTGAACGTTTTTTTGCTGAAGTCCAGATCCGTTCTGTTCTTACCCCAGCTTTTGAATAATCTGTTGACTACTTTATTTTTTATCTTTCCATTGCCAAGATTCATGATATTTCTGTGCATGGCGGATAATTTCCATGCCTTCCAGGCAATTTTTTCTGCAATGCTTGCATGTCCTTGTTCAACGGATTCGTGGCGGTTTTCCAAAAGCAGCTCATGCAAATTGATTTTCACTGCGCATACATCAGTACAATTGCCGCAAAGTGAAGATGCGTAACTCAGATGTTTGAATGATTGCATTCCCTGCAGATGTGGTGTGATGACGCTTCCGATGGGGCCGCTGTAAGTAGTGCCATACGCATGGCCGCCAATATTTTTATAAACCGGACATGCATTCAGGCAGGAGCCACATCTGATACAATAAAGACTTTCTCTTTGTTTGGGATTTTTAAGAATGTTGGTACGACCGTTATCCAGCAGGATCACATACATTTCATCAGGGCCATCATTTTCATTTGCCTGTCTCGGACCGCTTACCAATGTATTGTATACTGTAACTTTTTGTCCGGTGCCATAGGTACTCAACAAGGGCCAGAATAGAGCGAGATCAGAAATGGATGGAATTACCTTTTCAATACCTACAACTACAATATGAGTTTTGGGAAATGCACAACTGAGTCTGGCATTGCCTTCATTTTCAGTGAGTGCGATAGCACCGATGTCACTGATGATGAAATTGGCTCCAGTGACGCCTACTTCCGCTTCAACATATTTTTTACGGAGGATGTTTCTAGCTACCTGTGTGAGTTCATTTGGAGACAGATTGCCAGGAGTTCCCAATTTATCAGCAAACAGGCGAGCAACATCTTCTTTGCTTTTATGCATTGCCGGGGTAACAATATGATAAGGAGCTTCGCCGTCAAGCTGTTGAATATATTCGCCGAGGTCTGTTTCGATACTGTTGATATTGGCCATGGCAAGAGATTGGTTGAGATGTATCTCTTCCGTAACCATGCTCTTGCTTTTGACCACTGTCTTACAGTTTTTTTCGGCACATATTTTCAGAATTTCACTGATAGCTTCCTCACCTGTTTCTGCCCAAATTACTTTGCCCCCCCTTTGGGTGAAGTTCTTTTCAAATGTCAACAATTGTTTGTCAAGATTTTCAATTGCTCGCCACTTGATGTTTTTTGCAAGTTCTCTGGCGATATCAAGGTGCTCAAATTGTTTTTTGCCTTCAATAACCGCATGGTTGTATTTGCCAATATTAAAATTGATTTTACGCCGATGTTCAAAATCGGCAGCCTTAATAGTGCTTTTGGCTATGAATGATGCTGCAGTTTCAGGCATAATAAAAATTGAAGTAAAATGTTACTGCATCATTAACCCTGATCAGATAGAGTAACCGGATTTGTTATTTGCTTTTTATAAACTGTAAATTGAGATTGAATTGAACATCTTTTCCAACAACATCATTTCCGGCTTCATTTTTTGAATTCCAGCTGATACCATATTCAATCCGGTTAATTTTACCTTGAACTTTGAATCCTGCTCTTGTATTTCCATAGCTGTCTTTAACCGTGCCTCCGTATTTCACATCAAAAACTACTTTTTTGGTCACATTTCTGATGGTCATGTCACCGGACAGTTCATACTTATCGCCGGCTTTCTTTTTAAATGAAGTGCTTTTGAAGGTCATTTTCGGATAGGTCGCAGCTGCAAAAAAATCATCGGCCAACAAGTGTTGATCGCGCATGCTGTTGTCTGTGTTGATGCTGGCAACATCCACGCTGAAATTGATGTTTGCATCAGACAAATCTTCTTTTGAGGATGTTATTGATCCGTCGAATGTTTTGAAATTTCCATCAATTTCAGAAACCACCAGATAGGTTACGGTAAATTTTATGTTTGAATGGGCGTTATCAAGTTTCCATGTTGTTTGTGCAAATGACAATCCGGAAATCAATAATGCAAAAGACAATAATGTTAATTTGGCGAGTTTCATATAATAAGTTTAAGTTTAATGATCTTCAAAGTTAACTGGTTTCTTTAATAAATTAATTTCCGTTTTTCTGAACATTCATTTGCAGGATTTATGATGGGCGGCAGTATTTATATGATATTATAGGGCAATGTCATCTAATGTATAATCACATTGAATTTGAAAGATCGTTTTGGTATAAAACTCAGTAGAATAACCAAAAAACTTTAACTTAGCGTCCCGTTTGTTTTTGATCAGACGATTTATGGCATAGCGGTTTTTAGTTTAACCACTAAACCATTAAACTCTTAAACCGTTAAACTTTACCCGCCCGGGTGGCGAAATTGGTAGACGCACCGTCTTCAGGTGGCGGCGCCGCGAGGTGTGCTGGTTCGAATCCAGTCCCGGGCACAAAGCCCCCAACACGAAGTGTTGAGGGCTTTTTTAATTGGATGCGTGGCAAGCTTGCTTGCCTAAGCAGACAAGTAAAAAGTCCTACACGGCGAAGCCGTGGGGGCTTTGAGTAAGCCCCTCGTGGGAGTATCTGGATCAGCGGAGCTAATCCAGTCCCGGGCACAACAAAATCCCGCTGATGCGGGATTTTGTGTTTTACAAATTAAAGATGAATTGGATACAAAAATCACAGAAAAAAAATATTTTACTTATAATTATTCCATTTTTTAATCTTAATCATTTGTGACATTTGTAGTTTTTTGTAATTCTGAAATCAAAACAAGGGTAAAAATGTGAAAATGAGTGATTTATAGCGCGTAATAATTGGCATATAAATAGTAAATTGCATCTATATTTCAATCATGTGGAGCATTTGTAAAAAAGAGCTGGGTCAATTGTTTAGCAGCCTTACGGGTTATATTGCTATTGTTTTATTTCTTCTGATCAATGGCTTATTTCTTTTCATTTTAAAAGACAGCAGTATTTTCGAAAACAAGTTTGCCAATTTGGATGGCTTTTTTTCATTGGCGCCCTGGGTACTTCTGTTTTTGATTCCGGCCATTTCCATGTGGTCTCTTTCTGATGAATATAAATCCGGAACGATTGAAATTTTACGAACAAGACCGCTTCATCCCTATCAGGTTATTCTGGGAAAGTATTTTTCTTTAATCATCGTACTGCTTTTTGTTATTTTACCCACACTTACATACGTAATTACGATTCAATCACTCAGTACCACAGGTGAGATTGATACAGGGGGTATTGCAGGCAGCTACCTTGGACTTTTTATTTTAGGTTCAGTATATGCATCGATAAGCTTGTTTTGCAGCAGCCTCTCCGGCAATGCAGTGATGACTTTTTTAGGCGGGGCTTTTTTTTGTCTCATTTTATACTTTGGTTTTAATGCTATAAGTAAACTTCCTGTGTTTAAAGGAACATATGATTATTATATTGAAATGCTGGGAATAGACTTCCATTATAAAAGCATCAGTAAGGGCGTTATCGACTCCAGAGATCTGGTATATTTTTTCAGCATTATCTTATTCTTCTTTTTACTAACGGTAAAAAATTTCATCCGCAATAAATGAGAGGATTAAAAAAAATATGGAACAGCAAGTGGTGGTGGGCTTTCTTTGTGCCTCTTTTGATTGCTATCAACTGGGTTGCATCTGTAAAACATACAAGAATCGACCTGACAAATGAAAAAAGGTTTACCATCAGCAAAGATTCCAGAACAATACTGAGATCGATGGAAGAACCGGTACGAATTGAAGTTTTATTGAAAGGAGAATATCCCGGATGGTACAAACGAATCTCATCGGTAACACAAGATTTTTTATCTGAAGCAAAAGAAATCGCAGGTCTCAATTTGCAGTATAAATTTGTATCACCTTCTGATACATTTCCAGGAATGGGTATCAGTTATGCTGAAAAGATTGAAAATGATCAGCGGTTTTTTGATTTTCTTCAACCCATTAATTTAACATCACAACTCAAAGAGGGGCAACAACAGTCATGGGCTTATCCTATTGCCATCGTTCATTATAAAGATACTTTTAATTATGTTTCATTGCTTCCTGCAAAAGTCAAAAGCTTATCCGATGACAATGCGGCTATTGTTATCAACAGTATTGAAGCCATGATGGAGTATAAGATAGTAAATGCGATTGGTAAGATAACAAAAAACAAGAAGCCAATTATAGGATATGCCATAGGAAATGGAGAGCCTGTAGAGTATGAGACATTTGATATGGTCGAAAATGCAATCAAACCCAATTATGATTTTTTTACTGTGAATCTTTTAGGTCAATCTCAGATTCCCAAAGAAATGAATGCCTTATTGTTGGTAAAGCCCAAAGAGAAGTTCGGTGAGTATGAAAAATTAAAACTGGATCAATACATTATGAATGGAGGAAAGGTATTCATGTGTATTGATCGTCTTGATGCTGAAACAGACAGTTTGGAAATAAAGAACGAGGTCATTGCATACGATCGGGGTCTGAATATTGAAGATCAATTGTTTAAATATGGGGTTCGTATCAATACCGATTTGATAATGGATTTGCAATGTGATTATCTTCCGTTTGACATCAGCGGAAACGGACAGTTTGAACTCTTGCCTTGGAATTATTTTCCTTTGTTAAATTCTGCCAATAATCATTCAATCAATAAAAACCTCGGGTTGGTTTCAGGGAGATTTGTCAATTCTATAGATACCGTAGACGCCAAAGGAATCCGAAAAACTGTTTTGCTGTATTCTTCCCCCAACGCCCGAAAAATTGGAACACCTGCATTAATCAGTGGTGCTCAAAATGTAATTGCACCTCAAGATCAAAAATACAGAACGCCGGATATCCCCGCTGCCGTTCTGCTTGAGGGAAAATTCAGTTCATTGTATGCCAATAGGCTAACAGCCGTGATGAATGACTCCATAAAAAAAAATGGAGGTGTTTTTAAATCGGTCTGTGCTGAAGACAACAAAATGATTGTAGTTTCTGATGGTGATATTGTTTTAAACGAGAAATTCAACAATATTCCGACACCAATGGGTACCAATAAATATACCTTTGATCCCAACCGAAGTTTTACTTTTTCAAACAAAGATTTTCTCCTGAATTGCCTGGATTATCTGGTGGATGAAAATGGTATCATAGAAGCCAAATCAAAAGATTATACTCCATATCTTCTGGATGCAAAAAAAACAGAATCGGAAAAATATTTCTGGCAATCAATCAACATTATTGTGCCTGTAAGCATGGTTGTGATTTTTGCGGCGGTTTTTGTTTTCGTAAGAAAAAGAAAATTCACTTAATAATGACTCATCAGTTTTTGTTATACACGGTGTTTGGCTCAATCATTATATTGGCGTTGGCATTTGATTTAGGGTTGATCAATAAAAAAGACAAAATCATAAGTTACAAGACGGCTATGATACAGACAGCTTTCTGGGTTCTTCTGGCTTTGTCTTTCTTTGGATTTTTATGGTATGAGGAAGGGGATAAAATCGCATTGGAGTATCTGAGTGCATATCTGATGGAATGGAGTCTGAGTGTCGACAATATTTTTGTTTTTATCCTGATATTTTCATCCTTTAAAGTAAGAGAGAAATTTTATGGAAGGGTTTTGCTGATTGGGATTCTAATGGCAATATTTTTCAGAATTTTATTTATTACCATAGGGGTTTCTTTAGTAGAGCGATTCGAATGGGTTCTATATATTTTTGGATTGTTTTTATTATATACGGGCTACAAAATGTTCGCATCCAACGAAGAGGAAGAATTTGATCCCCACGATTCCAAAATATACAAGTTTTTAAAAAAGTTTTTGCCACTGGCCCCCACAGATGGTGATGGTAAATACATCATCAAGCAAAACGGACGCCCGGTATATACCACGCTTTTTGTAGTAGTGGTGTTACTGGCAGCCATTGATTTGGTTTTTGCACTTGATTCCATTCCGGCAGTGATGGGGATTTCAAGAGAAAAATTGGTCATATACACTTCCAATATTTTTGCTGTTTTGGGATTGAGAAGTTTGTTTTTTCTATTGAGGGGTGCAGTATCTAAATTTGATTATTTACAACAGGGCATTGCCATTGTGCTGGTATTTATTGGCATAAAAATGCTTGTGGAGCACTGGATTGCCTGGATACCCAAACACGTTCAGGTTATGATATCATTAGGCGTTATTCTTCTTTGTATAACCGGATCCATAGTTTATTCTATTTACCATCAGAAGAAAGGTACTCCAAAAGATGTTATCGAATAAAATATTCAAACCCTAAGTTTTGAATTATAAGGTTGATCATATATCAGATATTATAGGAGCTCAATGGCTTCAGAAGGGGCAGCAAATGCTCATTGAAGATATTTTATTTGACAGTCGAAAAATTTCTTTTCCTCCCGCCTCTCTCTTTTTTACCATCTCCGGAGAGCGAAGAAAAGGATCCGATTTTATTGAGGACGCTTACAAGAAAGGAGTGCTCAATTTTGTTGTGGACGACTCTTTTTCATCAGATGATCTGATAAAATATCCTGATGCCGGTTTTTTAAAAGTCAATAACGTTTTGGATGCACTGCAATCTCTTACCTCCTTTCACCGCAATCAATTTCAATACCCTGTTATTGGAATTACCGGAAGCAATGGGAAAACAATAGTAAAAGAATGGCTATATCATCTGCTGTCTAATGATTATCAGATTGTAAGAAGTCCAAAGAGTTACAACTCACAGATTGGTGTTCCTTTGAGTGTCTGGCAAATGGGAACAGAAGACAACCTGGGGATATTTGAAGCAGGCATTTCTCTTTCGGGAGAGATGCAGCGACTGGAAAAAATCATAAGACCTGATATTGGGATAATCACTTTTATTGGAGATGCTCATTCAGAAGGATTCAACTCCCTCCGTGAAAAAATAGACTAAAAGCTTTCTCTGTTGTCAAACAACAAAGTAATCATCTATCCAAAAGATGATTCTTTGTTGCATGAAGCCGTTACTCAATTCAGGCAAAATAAGAATGATACTCTATCTGCTTTCTCCTGGGGTACTCATCCTGAAGCGGATGTGCATGTGTATAAAATTGAAAAACAAACCGATAGCGCCTCTATTTGCATAAGGATACATCAAAATGATTTTCATTTTTTTATTCCTTTTTCGGATGATGCTTCTATTCATAATGCCATTACAACCTTCACCGTTGCATTATATCTGAAAATCAACCCCGATATCATATCCAGCCGATTGAAGGAAATTCGTCCGATTGAGATGCGTCTGGAACTTAAACAAGGCATAAATCAGTGCGATATCATCAATGATAGTTACAGCGCCGATCTTTCATCTTTGTTTATTGCTGTTGATTTTTTAAAACAGCAGAAACACGATCGCAAAACGGTCATTGTTTCTGATTTCATGCAAACAGGCTCTGAGAATGTATACGATTTAATGGCAAATTATTTCCAAACACATGGAATAAATAGATTAATTGGCATCGGAAAAGAAATTAGTGCGAAGGCGAAATTATTTAACATGGAAAGTTATTTCTTTGATACTACCGATGATTTTTTAAAGGTAATTCACCAATTTGATTTTAGTAGAGAAGGTATATTAATA
>VERM01000362.1 GCA_018882645.1 Ferruginibacter sp. | reverse complement strand
AAACTGACTTGGGAGTAGTAATAAATACACTATTTCCGGCAAATGTCAGATGATTAACTCTCAGATGTTTAAGCAAAGTATCCGGAAGTATTTTCAAAAACCCGGCAGGAATAAACGAATTTGATTGTTTATCCAGCTGGAGAACAGGTGATATCCCTCCATAACCCGCGGCGTATACATTCCCCTCGTATTCCTCAAAATCATTAACATAAGAAATAAGAGTTGGAGGTGCCTGGATGTACACTAAACCATTGTTCTTATTTATTGCCATATTGCTGCTTTCTAAACCATCTTTTTCACAGTCAAGCAGTATATCAAATGAGTGGATTAAAAAGAATGTTCACACAATAAATAACGATTCCCTAAGTGTTGGAAAATTTGATTTTTTGAAAGAAAAAATTTCAGATAAACGAATCGTATTCTTAGGAGAAGCAACTCATTATGATGGTGCAACATTTGCTGCACGATCTGAAATGGTTGAGTTTTTAATAAAGGAAATGGGCTTTGAGGTAATACTTTTTGAAGCCGGCATGTTCGATTTAATGCAAGCCAATAAAGAATTTCAGGAATCCGGACAATCTCAAAAAATTAAAAGTTCATTATGGGATTTTTGGCGAACACAGCAATGGGAACACTTTTATTCCTCTATTGAAAAGCACAAACAAGATGGCAAACCAATTCAAATGGCCGGGTTTGATTGCAAATTCAGCTCATCCTATGGGTTTCGCAATTATAACTACAGTAAATTTATTGAGGGAATCTTTAAGGATAAGTATTCAGAGGCAACGAACACAGATGAGTATAAAGCATATATTTCGATTTGGAAAGATATAGAGAAAGGCTACCAACAAAACGGCATGAAAGGAGGATTGGCTAAGATCCGTTACAAAATGTCTGATAAAGAAAAAATAAAATTCAGGCAGTTAAGCCTATGGGTTGTATCAAAGTTGAATAACATTGGGGAGTACACGATTGCTCAAATGGTCAAAAGTAATGATGAAGGCATAATTGCGTATTCAGATCTCCGCCTGCTGAAACTGATATTTAATAAAAAAAGCATTATTCCAATAAATAACTGTAGAGATGAACTAATGGCTGAGAATATCATCCATTTACTTAAGAATGTCTATCCTGATAAAAAGGTAATTGTAATCGGTGCAACGTACCATTTTATGCGAAACAACAATTTAATTGAGCCAATAAAAATAGAGGGAATACCTATTCAAGAGTCAGTAATCATGGGTAATCTTATCTACAATTCATTTTCAAATGATATCTATACCATCGGTTTTACGACTTTTGAAGGGATGTATGGTGTAGTTGATCAAAGCAAAAAAGGAACTCCTGTGAGATCACCCAACGAAAACAGTTTAGAATTTCAACTGGCTTCCAGAGGAATAGAAAATGCATTTGTTACTCTTGAAAAATCTGGAAATGAATTGTTCTTTGACCAAGGCGCTATTTTAAGGTTGTTTGATCATCAATCTGCAGCAAGTTCTAAACAATGGAACAAAATTCTTGATGCTGTGTTTTTTATTAAAACCATGAAACCTGCAGAAAAATAATTAAATTACTATTCTTGAAAAAAGATGAGAATTAAAGCCACAAAATTATTAACCATTTTGCCCCACATTTTCTTTTGGGGCTTCTTCACTTTTCTGTTTTCACAACAGAATCCAGAGGCAGACAAACATGATTATCTTGCTTGGTTTACTGTTCTTGGCGTTTGTGCCGTGGAAGTCTATGTAAATCTTTACATCCTTTTGCCAAAGTATTTTTTTAGAAAAAAGTATCTCATTTATTCGCTGTTACTCTTTTTAACTGTCGGTATAGCAGCATTGGTTTTAACATGGTTAGTACCTTCAAGTAAATATTCAATAGGTGCGCCTTTTTTTCAGCATTTTGGTGTTTCTCAAACTTTGACTGATCATAGCCGAAGCCTGCAGATGTTTTAATAACCATAATGTTTCTAAAAAGATCCCCTATATGACCCAACAATTTGTTTTCACTCAAAGCATACAGGTGAGAAAATTCTATGTTTTTCCGTGCAAACAAAAACGTAACCATGTTCATACCTAAAAACCATAGTGAAAAGAAAAGACAAAATAACTTGTTAATAGAAAACAGAATAAAAATGGTCAAGAAAGAAGATACAAAAACAGGAAATATGCCATATAACACAGTGG
>VERM01000361.1 GCA_018882645.1 Ferruginibacter sp. | reverse complement strand
ATATGGCACAGAGCCTATCGAAGCCGAAGGCAAGGCCTCCATGTGGAGGAGCTCCGTATTCAAAGGCACCCAACAGAAATCCGAATTTATGCTGTTGTTCAGTTTCATCCATGCCCAGAGCGGCAAACATTTTTTGTTGTAACTCTTTTTGATAGATACGGATACTTCCACCACCGATCTCATTTCCATTGAGCACCATATCATAGGCATTCGCCTTGATGTTGGCATAAGGATGTTTGAGGTATTCGGCAGGGTTTTCAATAACGGGACTGTTATTGATCATGGTTTCGATATCGGAAGGTTTGGGCGAAGTAAAGGGATGGTGACGTGCAACCCATCTATTGTCATCTTCGGCATATTCAAACAGCGGGAAGTCGAGTACCCAAAGCAATTTGAACCCATCGGCTTTACGCAATCCGAGTAATTGTCCGAGGTGAAGTCGTAGTTCGCTTGTCGCTTTTCTGGTGCGTTCTTCGGCTCCGGCAAGGATGAAAATTAAATCTCCCGGCTTAGAATTAGTTGCTTCAGCAATTGCTTTTAATTTTTCTTCGGAATAAAATTTATCTATGCTGCTTTTTAACGTACCGTCGGTATTGTATTTGATATAGGCCAGTCCCTTCATGCCAATTTGTGGGCGTTTAACCCATTCCGTTAGTTCATCTATTTGCTTACGGGAATATTCGCTGCAGCCGGTGGCGGCTATCGCGATGACAGTCTCTGCATCATCAAATACTTTGAAGTCGGCTCCATCGATCAGCGCAGAAATCCCCGGCTTTGTGGGGAAAGTATGCGCAGGAAATTTCAGGTTACACAGTTTCATCCCGAAGCGGATATCAGGCTTGTCATTTCCGTAATGCCACATGGCATCTTCCCAGGTCATTCTTTCAACTTTCTCTGTATATTCTATGTTTTTTACGTCTTTGAAAATGCGCTTGATGAGATTTTCAAACATATTTAAAATGTCTTCCTGCTCTACAAACGACATTTCGCAGTCTATCTGTGTGAATTCCGGTTGTCTGTCGGCACGCAAGTCCTCATCCCTGAAGCATTTCACGATCTGGTAATACCGGTCGTATCCGCTGACCATTAACAGTTGTTTGAACGTTTGTGGTGATTGAGGAAGTGCATAAAATTGTCCCGGATTCATTCTGCTGGGCACTACAAAATCTCTTGCGCCTTCGGGAGTGGATTTGATCAGAAAAGGTGTTTCAATATCCATGAAATTATTTTCATGCAAATAATTTCTGGTGCTTCTGCCCACAGCATAACGGAGTTCAAGATTTTTCTTAACCACATTTCTTCTCAGGTCGAGAAAACGATATTTCATCCTAAGGTCATCGCCACCATCCGTATCATCCTGAATGGTAAAAGGAGGTGTGATGGATTTATTGAGAATAGTAAAATCGGACACCAGTATTTCAATTTCTCCTGTTGGAATATTCGCATTTTTGTTGCTTCTTTCATTTACTTTTCCAGTTACCTGCAATACATATTCTCTGCCCAACGGGTTGGCTTCAAGTTTTTCATTCAGTGATTCCGAAAACAACAATTGAGTGATGCCATAACGGTCTCTCAGATCAACGAAAGTGATACTGCCAAATTTTCTAACCGTTTGCACCCATCCGGCAAGGGTTGTGGTTGTATTGACATGAGATAATCTTAATTCTCCGCAGGTGTGTGTTCTGAACATAGAAAAAATTAAAATAAGGAATAAGAAATAAAAAATAAAAAAGTCAATATCTTCCGACTATAACTATCGATTTTTCATAAAACCTTACCATGACTTGTATTATTTGGCCCCCCCCTCTTCAACTAGAAAGGGGTGAGGCCAAGAAAATTCAGGGTGTTAAGAAATTACTGATATTAGCCTTTTTCGGACTGCAAATATAAGTCAATCTGGGGCGTTGTGAAGCTTGATTTACATGGTTTCTATTTCATCGGCATGACGGGGTTTCCAGATGATATAATAGTAGGCGAGTAAGAGTATTCCAATAGTGAATGGAATAATAGCCAGATGTTTATAGGTATAACTCCCGCAGACAATCATTTTGTCAAAATCAAGGAATTCGCTGACCATCCAATAGCTGTTGGCACTGATCCAGAAGGCAATTGCAAGATTATGGCATAATTCACTTGTGAGGTGTCTATTGCGCCAGGCTATTATTATTGAAATGATCAATGTAGGTA
>VERM01000042.1 GCA_018882645.1 Ferruginibacter sp. | reverse complement strand
GTCAATGGAAGTGGATATGACTATCAATGGCAAATCAGCACAAACGGCGGAACAACTTACACAGACATTACCGGAGCGCAATCTATCAATTACAGCATCAATTCCGTCAACGCAGGAATGAACAACAATAGATACAGACTCAATATCAGAAACAATTGCACCAGCATAAATACCAATGCGGCTACATTAAAAATAAATACGCCACCTTCGATCTCTGTTCAACCTTCAGATATAATTGCCTGTGTAAACGATAATAAATCATTTACAGTTTCGGCATCAGGCTCAACCCTTGAATATCAGTGGCAAGTCAGTACTGATGGAGGCAATACATTCAACAACATATCCGCTGCAAAGGCATCAAACATTTCTTTAAACAGCATCTTATTATCACAAAACAATGAAAGATATAGAGTAATAGTCAGCGGATCTTGCCCTTCAGCCATAACTTCAAACAGCGCAACGCTTACTGTGAACTCCCTACCTGTCATTACAGCAAATGCATCTAAATCTCTGGTATGTACCGGAACACCTGTAACGCTTACTGCAAACGGAGCATCTACATACAGCTGGTCTCCGGTTTCACAAAACGGAAGCTCAATTAATGTAACTCCAAAAGTAAACCCTTCATCACCATCAGTTGCGTTAGACAATGTGTATACTGTTACCGGAACCGATGCCAACAAATGTTCCTCTGTAAAAACAATAAAGGTTACCGCAAAACCGATACCGGTTGTAACGCTGTTCGCTACCCCTTCCAACACAAGTATGTTTCCAGGAAAAACTGTAGAATTAAGATACACATCCTCCCCTTCCACCGGATATTCTTTTATTTGGAAGAAAAACGGTGCTGTTATTCAGAATCCATCAAACAATCTGATTGTCGGACTCGATGACATCGGAACTTATACTGTGGAGGCTATCGATGCAACAGACAATTGTAATGGTGTTTCCTCTGCTCTGGTTGTCAAAGACTCAATCACTCAAAAGTTATTTATTTACCCTAATCCCAATGAAGGCAAATTCAATATTTCCTATTTCAATACCAATGTCGGATCTTCTGGGAAACAACAGACAGTCACCATATATGACAGTCATGGTGCTAGGGTTTACAACAAAACATTTGTTGTATTGAATGGCTATCAGGTTCAAAATATCTCAATGCCCTCTTTATCCTCTGGCGTTTACCTGGTTGTAATCAATGATGTCAATGGAGAGAGACTATATGCTGAACGAATTTTAATCAAACATCAATAAATCATTTTACTACAATAATGCCCGGTTTGATGGTCGCGCTTTATTGTAAATGTATTTTTATTTCCGGCAATACCAATAATGGTATATGTGTATGAAAAATGAATTTCTTCGTCATGCTCGCCGAAAATAAACGCTCCAGTATATTATGACGATGAGGTATGACAGCCAGCAAATCAATATTATAATCCCGGATAAAATTTTCCAAACATTCAGTAATTCTTTTAGAACGAAGAAATTTATACTCTGGGTGTAGATGATGTAATTTTTGTACAAAACGTTCTGATCGGAATGACAACTCGCTGACTTCATTTGTATGATTGGGCATAACCCTTACGATATATACTTTTGACTGATACCTTTCTCCAATCGCCTGGATCAAATCAATTGTATGAATATCCGTAAGCACACTAAAATCATTTGCCAATACAATGCTCCTAACAGGTACGTAATCAGCCTCTTCCGGTATTATCATTACGGGAATCTTGCTGTTTCGAGCCAGGTGCACAGCTGTGGTACCCATTAGCCTTTTTATCTTCTTCCCCTCTCCTTTCATTCCACAAACTATAATGGTTTCTTGATATCTTGATGCACATTCTAAAATTATATCCTTAGGAATTCCCATTTCAGTAAGAATGTCAACCGGCTGAAATTCGGTTATACGAATAGCCATCACCTCGTTCAATAATTTGGACTCAATGATACTTTTGGCCTCCTCAATGCTGTCATAAGGCGACTCTCCGGGTGGTGGAGGGAAATATTCTGAAGCATAAAACAAAACAATTCGGGCTCCCAAAAAAGTTGCAAGATGAACTCCATACAGGGATGCATTTCTGGATGCCGGAGAAAAATCAGTAGCAATGAATACCGTCTTCATAAATGATATGAAACTATAAACTGCCTTAATTGATTCAAATGAATTCTATTGATTTGAAAATGACCATTGTCATTATAAATAAAGCCAGAATCATTATCATACGAGGAAATGAAATTTAGATTCGTTTATAATTATAAGACATGACTGGAGAATTAACAAAACAAGAAATCGACAATGTATTGATGAGCCAATCGCTTTGTAGAATTGCCTGCAGTGATGACAAAAAACCATATTTGGTACCGGTTACATTTGCTTATAACGGGACCTATCTTTATGGACAATCCATGAACGGAACCAAATTGAACATACTCAGAAAAAATCCGAATGTCTGTGTTCAGGTAGATATCATCAACAGCATGACGAACTGGAAAAGCGTTATCGTAACCGGACAATTTGAGGAGCTAAAAGATAAAGAAGCAGAAACCGCAAGAGAACATCTTTACAGCAAAATATTTTCATTGATGACAGGCAGCAGCGTACATAGTTTTGGCCACGAACTCGAGTCGGCAATAGATGAAAACAACAGAATCAAATCGGTGATGTATCGGATAAAAATAGAAAAAATAACCGGCAGATACCAGAAGTAATCATTCATGAATCAGATTTAATCAATAACTTTATACCGGTCAGACGAAATTGCAATTTTTCACATTTTCATTCTGCACTTATCTATCATGATTTAGGAGCAGGCATACTGACAAAGTATCTGATGCTCTCCAAATCATTTGATTAAATCTGAAATATGATTAAAAATATTCTAAAAGACAAACCTACCAAACTGTTCATTTTCATATCCGCATTTTTTGTCGCCAATGCTTTGATTGCGGAATGCATTGGCGGAAAAATATTTTCTCTGGAAAAAACGCTGGGCTTTACGCCTTTCAATTTCAGCTTATTTGGCGAATCCAATCTGTCTTTTTCTCTGACCTGTGGTGTTTTACTCTGGCCACTTGAGTTTGTAATGACGGATATAGTCAATGAATATTATGGCCCAAAAGCAGTAAGGAGAATTTCCTATACCGCCGTGGCTTTGATCGGATATGCATTTTTGATGTTCTATCTAGCCATTCATGTAACTGCTCCCGAATGGTGGATTTCATCCAATCAAGAAAAGGGCATTGACAATATGCAGCATGCTTTCTCCGGTGTTTTTGGCCAAGGTATGTGGATCATAGCGGGTAGCCTGATTGCATTTCTGGTAAGCCAGATCATAGATGTGACCGTTTTCCATAAAATAAAAAAAGCGACAGGAGAAAAATGGATATGGTTGAGAGCTACAGGATCAACGCTGGTATCTCAATTGGTTGACAGCTTCATCGTATTGTTCATTGCTTTTAAACTAGGCAACAACTGGTCGTGGCAAAAAGTACTTGCAATCTGCCTCGTGAACTATCTATATAAATTCACAATGGCCATTGTACTCACACCCTTAATTTATTTTATTGAAAAAATAATCGACAATTATGTTGGTCATGATACCGCAAACAAAATGAAACGTACTGCAATGGGAAAAGATGAGGAGCCTTTTGTCAATATACCTGCAGCCGGATAACCACTCTATTTCATTTCTAAAAGAAAAAATAATATACCTGTACCGGAAAAACAAACAAGTTAAATAAACTCACCCAGGGAGAAACAATGAATTGCTTTTTGAATAAAAGAAAATACAATCCAGCCAACACAAAAAAAACATTTATCAATATCGCCGAATAGCCCAATACCACAACTGAACTTTGGAATGAATGAAAAGGTATGGCCTCACTTGCGTTGCCCACTGATCGCTTGTTCAACTCTATATATCTTATAACCAATGCGGAAACAAAACAAAGATTACAGATAAAGACGAGCTTGGCAAAAAAACGCATATACTAATTGATGAAAGATACTATTTAGATTTTCCGGATAACATCGGTACGAAACTGAATTTATCAAAATGCTCTTCCGAAATTGATCCATCTGATTCTTTTGTCACTCTTATCATTCGTTGAGAATCATATTCATTTAACGGCAAAATCATGATTCCACCCGGCTTCATTTGAACAACCAGTTTGGGAGGAATAAATGGTGCAGCACAAGTAATGATAACTTTATCAAACGGAGCGTATGTGGGCAAACCCTCAAAACCATCCCCATAAAAAAACTTAATCTGAGGATATTTTTGGAGCGCATACAAATCTTTGTTTGTAAAAAGATTTTTATGCCTTTCTATTGTAAACACTTGAGCGCCCATTTCGGCCAAAACACTCGCCTGATAAGCACTTCCTGTTCCAATTTCAAGTATCTTGTCATTAGGTTTTACACGAAGCAACTGTGTCTGGTAAGCAACAGTATAAGGCTGAGAGATGGTCTGGCCACTTCCGATATTGAAAGCCCTGTCTTCATAAGCTATATTGTCAAAAACAGTGTCCAAAAAACGATGCCTGGGCACTTCATTCATAGCCTCAAGTACAACTTCATCTGTGATGCCCTTTTCCCTTAAACTGTTTATCAGAATCTTTCTTAGCCCCTTGTGTCTGTATGAATCCTTTTCGATCTTCATGAATTTTATCTTTACTTATTCCAAACCCATCTCTGCAATAATCCGTTTGATTTTATCATCCAGCATGTGATCCTTTTCATCGAAATCCTCTTTGGATGACAACTTTGTATTCACACTGAAATAAAATTTAATTTTAGGTTCTGTTCCGCTTGGCCTCGCCGAAATCTTACTGCCGTCTTCCAATAAAAACTGCAGTACATTACTTTTGGGCAAATCAATTTTCCAAGTTTTCCCGGTTTGAATATCCTTTCCTGTTTGCAATTCATAATCCAGTAATTCTCTAACCTGAACACCATCTATTATTTTGGGAGGATTGCTTCTGTATTGTTCCATCATTGCCTTTATTTCGGCAGCACCGTTCATTCCTTTTTTGGTAATACTTACGAGGCTTTCTTTATAAAAACCATATTGCAGGTACAAATCCATCAGTTTAGAAAAAAGGCTTCTGCCTTTGTTCTTTTCATAAGCCGCCATTTCACACAATATGGCCACAGCACTGACGGCATCCTTATCTCTTATTTTATCTCCGATCATCAAACCAAAACTTTCCTCTCCTCCGATGATGTAATCTTCACTGGCTTCTTTTTCTTTAATCAAAGAAGAAATCCATTTGAATCCCGTTAGCACACTGTAACAGTTGACTTGATTTTCCTTGGCAATCACATCAATCATATCTGTTGTAACGATAGTTTTGATGACCATATCTTTCGGAGTAGCAATACCCTTGACTCTCCTTGCTTCTATCATATAATTGAATGCAAGAAGCGCAGTCTGATTCCCATTCATCAGTACCCAGTCGCCATGATGATTTTTCACTCCAATACCTACCCTGTCAGCATCCGGATCTGTACCGAGTAGGATATCCGCATCCAGTTCTTTAGCCAGACGCAGGCCCATGCTCATGGTTTCCGTCTCTTCCGGATTAGGATAATTCACTGTTGTGAAGTTGCCATCCGGCGTGCTTTGTTCTTTCACGATATGAACATTAGTAAATCCATAACGCTTCAATGCATCAGGTACCAGCATAATCCCTGAGCCGTGAACCGGTGTATATACTATTTTAAGGTCATGTTGTTTTTCGCAAACATCCGGGTAGATACTGAGACCCTTCACCATATCGAGGTACGCATCATCAATATTTTTGCCTACAATTGTAATATTTGAAGATCCACCATTCCATTGCACCTCATCAACAGAAGCAATTTTCTCAACCTCAGCAATTACATTCTTATCGTGTGGTGGAACAAGCTGAGCGCCGTCATCCCAGTAAGCCTTGTAGCCATTATACTCTTTCGGGTTATGGCTTGCCGTACAAACCACCCCTCCTTTGCTTTTAAAATAACGAATCGCAAAACTCAATTCGGGTGTAGGGCGCAGACTTTCAAAAAGATATACTTTGATACCATTGGCAGCAAACACATTTGCTGTGATTTCGGCAAATGCCCTGCTGTTGTTTCTTGAATCATGCCCAACCACAACGCTGATTTCACCACTGAATGATGTTTTTAAATAATTAGCATAGCCCTGAGTAGCCATTCCAACAGTATACTTATTCATACGATTGGTTCCCACACCCATTATTCCGCGCAGACCACCAGTACCGAATTCGAGATTTCTGTAAAAAGAATCAGCCATTTCATCCGGAGAGGAAGATTGCATTTTCCGAATAGCATCTTTGGTTTCTTCATCATAATTGCCGTTTAGCCACTCATCTACCTTTGTTTGAATTTCATTGTTCATATTCGGATATTTTTTGTCAAATTTAATTTATTCATCGCTGAATAATACACTTTCAGGTTATTTTTGTTTCATGCTTTTTAAAATAAAAAATAATCTCATATCAATTCAAACCATACTATTCAAAGAAAAGATTACATGGCTATGTTTTTTATTTTTTTTATCAACCTTCAAATCTATCGCACAGACTGACAGTATAAAGATTCATTTTACAGCTTCTGAAGACAGCGTTTTTGCAAGAAAAATTATAGAGACAAAGGATACAATACCTTACAATCCCAAAAGAGTAAAGATTATCTCCGGCATCAATACAGGACTTTATTTGGGGAGCATAGGACTATTGTATCAAACCTGGTACAAGAACTACCCCATGGGAAATTTCAAAACATTCAATGATTTCCCCGAGTGGCTTCAGATGGATAAGATTGGACATACCTACACTTCATACATGATCAGTAATATCAACAATGAATTATGGAAAACTACCGGGCTTGAGAGAAAAAAGCGTATATGGATCAGCGGTATGAGTGGTGCAGTATATCAAACTGCACTTGAAATATTGGATGGGTTCAGTACCGATTGGGGATGGAGTTGGGGAGATATCGGAGCCAACTTTATCGGCAGCGCTACTTTTATGGCACAGGAGTTTGCATGGAATGAACAGCGAATACAAATCAAGACCTCTTTTCACCGAAAATCATATGCAGACAATACATTGAATCAGCGAAGCAATTCTTTATTCGGCAAAACCGATGCTGAAAGATTTTTGAAAGACTATAACGGACAAACGTACTGGCTTAGTGCCAACCTCAAAAGTTTTTTTCCCCATTCCAACATTCCGAACTGGCTGCAGCTTTCTTTTGGAATGGGTGCCGAAGGGATGTTTGGGGGAACAGAAAATATAGGTAAAGACAAAGACGGCAACATTAATTTTTATAGACCGGACATAAAAAGATTCCGCCAATGGTATTTGTCGCCGGATATTGACCTGACAAAAATCAAGACTAAAAAAAAGGCGCTAAGAACCCTGTTGTTTATTTTGAACTCTTTTAAATTTCCGATGCCCTCTCTGGAATTTTCCAATGGTGGATTTAAATGGAACTGGATTCATTTTTAAAAATAAAAACCCGGATTCATTACTGATCAATAAGCGCTCCTTGAATTTCACCATCCGCTACCTGAACGACAATATTTTCCTGCCGGGTTGTTGAAACAGATAAGCCGACATAATCAATGGCGATGGGGAATTTTTTGTGTGTTCTTTCTACCAGCGCCATTGTTTGTATTTGCGAAGGGAACTCATTCAGTAGAGGCTTAAGTGCATAAAGCATCGTTTTGCCACTGTTTGCCACATCATCAATGAGCAGAATACATTTATCATTGAAATCATATTCCTTACTCAGTGAAATTTTTTCCGGTCTTTTCTTGTCGAGATACAGCTGGATCAACTCAACATTACCGGAATATGTTTCTTTGAGAAACTGAACGATTTTTTGAGCAATGAAAAATCCATTATCACTAATACCGATAAGCACCAGTTCATTTTTGTCGAAATTTTTCTCTGACACCTCCAGTGCCATTCGTTTTAATTTTCTGCTGGCCGTTTCATGAGTAAGAATCATAATGAATTGGGATTTTGAAGCCGAAAGTTCGGAAATTATTCAATAGTAAATAGTAAATACTTTACCTTAGCATTATTATTTTTGAACTATTATGCAATATATCCAACAAGCTGCATTTTTAATTCTTGCTGCTTATTCCGTTTGGTTGTTCAGGACAAACATTTTACAAATAAAAAGAAACATCCTGCTCGGCAGAGACGAGGATTTATCTGACCAGGCATCATTACGATGGAAAAATGTCATTCTTCTCGCATTAGGTCAGAAAAAGATGTTCCGTAATCCTACTGTTGCGATAATGCATTTCATTATTTATGCCGGTTTCATCATCATCAATGTCGAGGTTTTGGAAATATTACTGGATGGTATTCTCGGCACACACAGACTTTTTTTTGAGCCACTTGGCGGCTTTTACACATTCCTGATTGATTTTTTTGAAATATTGGATATTGGGGTAATCGCTGTATGTATCATATTTCTTGTCCGCAGAAATATTATCAAACTAAAAAGATTTGTCAGCAAAGACCTGGATGGATGGCCTCGCAGCGATGCGAACTACATATTGATTACGGAAATCATTCTGATGTCGCTTTTTTTAATCATGAATGCGAGTGACAGAGCTCTTCAAATCCAAGAAAGCGAGCATTATCATAATGTGGGAGACTTTTTGATTTCCGGGAAAATTGCTCCTTTATTCAGTCATCTTTCAGAGACTCAGCTTATTTATATTGAGCGCGGTTGCTGGTGGTTACACATTATAGGTATTTTCGCTTTTTTAAATTATCTGCCCTACAGTAAACATCTGCATATCCTACTCGCTTTCCCCAATGCTTACTATACGAGATTACAGCCCTCCGGAAAAATGCACAACATGCTGCATGTCCAAAACGAAGTGAAATACATGATGCAGCCTGAGTTAGCACCTACCGGAGATGCACAGCCCATGAAGTTTGGCGCTAAAGATGTGATGGACCTGAGTTGGAAAAGTTTATTGGATGCTTATAGCTGTACGGAATGCGGAAGGTGTTCGAGTGCCTGTCCGGCCAACCAGACCGGCAAGTTGCTCAGTCCGAGAAAAATCATGATGGATACCAGAGACAGACTGCAGGAGGTTGGCGCCAACATCAAAAAGAATGGAAGCTATACGGATGACGGAAAAACATTGCTGAATGATTATATCAGTGTGGAAGAACTGCGGGCATGTACTACCTGCAACGCATGTGTGCAGGAATGTCCGGTAAGCATCAATCCGCTGGATATCATTTTGGAATTGCGCAGAAGCCTCATTATGGAGGACAGCAATGCTCCGCAGGAATGGAATGCTATGTTTGGCAACATTGAAAATAATTTTGCCCCCTGGAAATTAAGTCCGGATGACAGAGACAAATGGACGGAAGATTTAAAAAACCAATAACATCGTACTATTTAAAATTCTGAAATATGCATGTACCAACAATGGCGGAATTTTTGGCAAGCGGAGAAAACCCGGAGATATTGTTTTGGGTGGGATGTGCT
>VERM01000360.1 GCA_018882645.1 Ferruginibacter sp. | reverse complement strand
TTTCAGAGATATCGAATACCATTTTATCATTTTCAACAACACAGGGACCAGCGATGAGAAAGAAATTGTTTTTAGGGTTGGGTTGACCCGTAAAAATTTTAGCTGAACTTTTTTCCATGGTTCAAAATTACTCAATATTTTTTCCCCGACTTAATCTTTCCTTTTACATTTACACCTCGTTAAACGATTGATATGGCTAAAGAAAAAATACTGGTAATAGGTGCAAGCGGACAGATTGGCGTAGAGTTGACGCTCGCATTGAGAAAAATTTATGGAAACAGCAATGTGATTGCCTCTGATTTAAGAGAGGAAAATTCATTGCTGAAAGGCAGCGGACCTTATGTGAGTCTGGATGTTATGAATAAGGAGATGCTGCATGTTCAGGTGATTAGACAGGGGATAACGCAAATTTACTTGCTGGCGGCTATACTTTCTGCAACCGGTGAAAAAAATCCCAATTTGGCCTGGAGCCTGAATATGCAGAGCCTGCTCAATGTGCTGGACATAGCAAGGGAAGAAAAACTGCATAAGGTTTATTGGCCAAGTAGCATCGCTGTGTTTGGGCCTTCATCCCCCAAATTAAATTGTCCGCAGCAGACAGTTATAGAGCCCACAACAGTTTACGGTATCAGTAAATACGCTGGGGAGTTTTGGTGCAATTATTATTTTAACAGATACGGTGTCGATGTGAGGAGTCTGCGATATCCTGGATTAATCAGTTATAAAAGCGCCCCCGGGGGTGGAACTACTGATTATGCTGTTGAAATATTTCATGAAGCCCTTGAGGAAAAAAAATACAGGTGTTTTCTTAAAGAGGATACATACCTTCCTATGATGTATATGCCGGATGCCATTCGGGCAACGATTGAGCTGATGGAGGCTTCTGCTTCTATGATATCAATCAGAACCTCCTATAATATTTCCGGGATGAGTTTTTCTCCAGCTGAACTAGCTTTGGAAATCCAAAAGCATATTCCAGATTTTTCAATCAATTATCAACCCGACTATCGACAGGCCATAGCGGATAGCTGGCCACAGAGCATTGATGATTCTGTTGCCAGAAAGGATTGGGGTTGGAGAGAGGAATATGATTTAAAAAGCCTGACCTTAGATATGTTTGAGAATCTTAAACAATCATATTGAGTGAAGCATCTTTTCATTTTATTTATTTTATTTTTATTATTTTATAATTCTCACGCGCAGAATGAATTAAATACTATTATCTCAAAAAATACTTCCGATATAATGATCGGGCATGGTATTGGGAATATCTGGAAATCATTCCTGAAAAAAGGTATCAATATTCCCGATTATAAGATTTCCTCCATTGGCCCGGCAAACATCATTTATGAGCATGGTATTACAAAAAGAATCAGCACCGGCCTGTCGTTCAGTTATTCAAATATTAAAGGGTTCTACAATAATAGTGGATTTGTTTTTAAGGATAATTTAATGATAGTTACTATTTTAGGTAGATTTAATTATCATTTTAAATTAAATAAAAAAATCGATACCTATATAGGATTTGGGTTAGGGTATGTATATTCAAAATATAGTAATAGCATAAATACATCCTCTAATAACGTTCCCGGAGAATTTGGATATTCTGCCCAACTGGGGATTAAGTATAATTTTGTCAATCGACTTGGTCTGTATTCTGAAATAGGCTATGTTAATGGATCTTTTATTCAGGCAGGGTTGTGTTATTCTTTTTAGGTTATTTATTTGTTTTATACATATAAAAAAAACCTTAATTTTTTTAAAAAAATCTATAAATTATTGATTACAAAACATGATTTATAAAATTTCCCTTAAATTGCATCATAATTTTACTAACCAAAAATTCACAAAACATGAAAAAGGTATTTATTTTCTTTTTTGCTTTGGGAACAATTTCCCTAAATGCAAATTCACAAAACATTACCTCTAAGAAAGGGGAAAATTATCTTCCTGAAAAAGGAAAGAAACATGATCTTATCCCAAACTGTCCTGGATGCCGTAGATCTTTCACAATTCGCTGGGCGGTTTGTGAATGACAATGATCGCGAAGAATTTTTTGGCCCCGCAGGATCCCAACACTATCGCCTTCTCGCCTGGCTATCTACCCAATTTTACGGGCGCACCCTGATTGACATTGGTACACACAAGGGTTCCTCGGCCCTCGCACTTTCCTACAGTGGCGTCAATACTGTCCATACC
>VERM01000359.1 GCA_018882645.1 Ferruginibacter sp. | reverse complement strand
GCCATCCACTGAAAAGAGTATATCCACTGCGGAAACATTAAACGGAGAAGCTGTTGTACCGGCAACATCCCATGTAATGGTGGCTGTATTGCTCCCATTAGCTGTCCAGGTAGTGGCAGTAGATTGTGAAGTAACCGTAAACGACGTAGTTCCGGATGTCGTTACAATCATATCATCATAGCAAACTCCTCCACCGCCTGAGCGATTATCCCTTGCCGTTAGTCTGAAATTCATTGGCCTTGCAATTGCTGGCAATATCTCTCCTACTGTCCTCGTATTATTTACAATGTCTGTGATGCGGGGAAATGTTCGCACAGGAGAACTACTTGGTGAAAAAGAGCGAAACAAAGGGGCTTTGTTCCCAGAGGGAGCATCCCAATTGGAAAAAGTACCGCCAACATCTGTCTGCTCCCAACTGTAAGTTAATGCACCCCCATTGGCATCGGTAGCACTGCCCGTAAGTGTGAAAGGAGTAGATACAGGAATGGTATAATCTGTACCGGCATTAACCACAGGAGCGGTATTACCTGTGGATATGGTAGCTGCACAAGAACCACCTGTACTGCTACTGCTAACAAAAGCACTGATCTGATCATAACTGACACCGTGAAAATGGGGTATTGAATTCAATTGCAGATTATTGGCGGCCGTACATTGCCCTGCATATGCCATTATGGTGCATCCGCTGCCGGGTTCTGCATTCGTTGCATTGGTGCCATTGCCACTGCAAGATCCGGTTGTTGCATTAAACGTGTGTGAAGCATTTAGCTGATGTCCGATCTCGTGAGAAACGAAATCAACATCAAATGCATCTCCCACAGGATTGGGAAGTCCACTTACACCTCTTGCTTTGGATCCATTCACACATGCCGATCCTCTCTGAGCCAATCCACCTCCACCGGTACAAAAAGCATGTCCAATATCGTAATTGGAAGAACCAATTTTACGATCAATCTGTGTCTGACTCTCATTGATTAAAGTACTGGTAGAACCATTTGCGGCTGTTGTAAACGGGTCATCTGTCGCTGTCAGAAATTCAATCAGGTTATTGTTGTCAATCAATCTAAAGCGGACGGAAACCTCAGATTCAAAAACCGCATTTACCCTGTTAACTGTAGTAACAATGGCAGAATGCAACTGCGCAGGAGTGGTAGCTTTTACTGCTTGAGCATACTGATATGTATTGGTAACGGCCAATCGATAAGTCCTCAACGTAGCACCCAGACAAGGCCCCCCTTGTGTTCCCAATCCAGAAAGCGGCCTGGATTCAAAAGGTGCAGGCAGAACGCCGGACTCTTCATGATATTTTGGTTTTAAATCTTTTTTGTAGTAGGATATGTAATTCCTCAGATCTCCTATGGCATAAGGGTCTATCCATACAGATCCTGTAATATCAGAAAGAATCATGGCATGAAAGCCAAACTCAGTCCAGTCGATTTTAATCCTTGCTGTCTTGTCTTCAATACCCTGACCATTGTATGTTTTAATGTTTGAAAACTTGGCTGCCAGTTCCGGCTCCATCATACTATATTCTACCATGTTGAAATGCTTGATCGTACCATCGGGGTAAGGAATGGCCAAAACCAGTGGATTGGAAATTGACTCTCGTGAAAATTCCTTGGGAGCATTTTTTAATACGGTCAACAAACCAGCATAATCCAATGATACGGTTCGGTATTTGTTAGGAATAATTACTCTTTCATAGGAAGTATTTTTAGCCTTCACCTCATTAATGTCTTTCCAAAAGTTGTTTTGTGCAGAAAGATTCTCAAATAAAAATAAAGCTGAAAAAATCAAAGCAATCGGTAATTTTTTTTTCATGTGTTGGCGTATTTTTTATTGAAAAAGAATATATAATATATACAAACAATAATGTAAATGGTTGCCAAATTTCAATAAAAATTGAACAGAAAAAAAATTATATAAAGACTAAAATGTTAAAATTTTAAATGGCGGGTTTTTGTAATATCATTTTCAATAACTCATCATCTTTGTTGTAAAGATCATTTCTAAAATTTAGTTTTCCTTCATGGTCTACCCAAGCCGTAAAATATAAAATATACACAGGTATGGAATTGCTCAATTTAAAAAATGGTTCCTTGTTGGATTTTGTCACAGCATCTATTTTCTCAATCGACCATTGAGTTTCATTTCTTAACAGAAACTGAGCAAGTAATCTTGCATTTTCCAATCTTATGCAA
>VERM01000041.1 GCA_018882645.1 Ferruginibacter sp. | reverse complement strand
CAGTGGGACAATTGCCTGATGGCACATAGTCGTCATCATTAGATCCGCCACCGCCTCTTCTTTTGCAGCATTCAGGCTCAGGGCATTTACCCACACCATCAGCATCGACTGGCTGACACTCAGATGGAGTAACCAATTGTTTGTCTTTGTAATCTGGTATACCGTCACCATCTGTATCTCTGGCAACACCATGAGTATCAACAGCTGCGCCGGCAGGAGTATTAGGCTCACGATCCAATTGATCAATTACACCATCTCCGTCTGAATCATCAAATGATTGTTTTGGAAATTTCGTATGTCTGGGAGTATTCAATTCTCCGTAAGCATAATCTAAAGGGTTCAACCACCAAAGAGGTTCAACTGATTTTGTTCCAAGATTGAAATTTAAACCAAGAGAAAGGTAGTTATAAGAATCCCAGTTACTTGTAAGTACGGCATCGCCTAATGGATGCTCTTGCCATTGTTGACCATCCAATAAATCGTCTTTCACAAAAGTGTGACGGTCTTCAATAGCAAGATTAATTCTGTTGCTCAATTTGATAGCCACACCAGCCAAAACAGTAGTTGAGAAACGAACAGTTTGATTACCTATTTTAAGTCTGCGTTGACCATTAACGCCATTCTGTTGAGCAGCCGTCTCATATGTATCATCCATATTGTCTCTGAGAGATTTACGAATGTCATTTCTGTTTTTATATAGATAATCTGTATTGTTGAACAAGTCAGTATATAAAGTACTGTAGTTATCTCCGGTTGATTCATTTCTAGCATTGATTTTTGTTTCATAAGCAGTAAAACCGACACCAGCACCGCCATAAAATACAAATGAAGTTTTGTTTTTGTGGAAACGAATATTATTCAGAGTCACTATACCTTGTAAACTTAAATCCTGTGATCTGTTTTTATAGTTGTAATAAACCACCTCAGGTGCTCTTCCGGCAATTGATGTAGCAGTTCCGGCCGTATTAATCGGAGCACTGTAGATATTGTTTAAAGATGAGTTGTTTCCAAAATTGCGAGATGCATTCCAGTTCAGCCCTTTAGCAGTACCGTTCAAATACTGTAATCTTACCGAAAAAATATAGCCTAAAGATTTTCTCACGTGAGCAGAGAATCCAAATGTAGGTAACACAGCAGGTACATCACTGGATAGACTAAACATACCACCTGAAACGCCCACTTCCCACTGGTTACGGGGTTTAGCAGGGAAATTGTAAGTGTTGTTCCAAAATTCAGTCTGCTGTGGCAGATTTTTTCGACTGATCAACGATGAATCATATACATCGTAGCCGCTGGTAGTAGTAATTTGAGCATATGTTCCACCTGCGACTAGCATGAACAATGCAAACATTAGACAGTACTTTTTGCTTTGCATAACTTTAATGATTGATAATTTTCGAAAATTTACAAGTTAGTGATTGGCAAATTTATCTATTTAATCGCATATAAGAAAAAAAATGATGTTTTTTTTAAAAAAAACCGTTTTGAACTCATATAATAATTTGATTTTATTTTTTTATATCTGTTAAATAAATGTTATAACATGTCGAGGAGTATAAAACTATACAAATTGATGAATTTAATTTGACAAGCAGTTGAGGGTACATTAAATTGCTGTCAGTAAATGAAATTTATAAAGGATGTTATAGGAACCGAACTCCGAATTTTCGAAAAAAAATTTGCAGATGCTGTAAGTACGGACACCCCCTTACTTGATCGTATTATGAAATACATCATAAAACGAAAAGGTAAACAGATCAGACCTATGTTTGTGTTTCTTTCAGCCAAACTTCATGGCGAAGTAAATGAAAGCACTTACCGAGCTGCAGGACTGGTTGAGCTTTTACATACGGCCACTCTGGTTCATGACGATGTGGTGGACGAATCCATGGAAAGAAGAGGTTTTTTTTCAATCAATGCCATTTGGAAAAATAAAATTGCCGTATTGGTTGGAGATTATCTTTTGTCAAAAGGGCTCTTGCTTTCTACCAGCCACAATGATTTCGAACAGTTACACATCTTATCAGATGCAGTCAGGCAAATGAGTGAAGGAGAACTGCTTCAAATTGAAAAATCAAGAAAACTTAATCTCGACGAATCTGTATATTTTGAAATCATTAAGAATAAAACTGCATCATTATTATCCTCTGCCTGTGCAGCCGGCGCATTCAGTACCAGTAATGACAAAATCATTGCAGATAAAATGAAGTCATTTGGAGAAAAGGTTGGCATCGCATTCCAAATCAAAGATGATTTATTTGATTATGGAAATGCGGATATTGGAAAGCCAACCGGGAATGACATCAAGGAAAAAAAACTCACCCTGCCGCTGATTTACACACTCAATCATGTTGAAAATAACCTGAGAAAAAAGTTAATTTACCTCCTAAAAAATAAAAACAAAAATCCTGACAGTATTAAATTTGTCATATCTCAGGTAATCGAATCCGGTGGAATTAGATATGCTGAAGAACAGATGAACACATATAGGGACGAAGCAATGAGAATCTTGAAGTCATTCGAAAATGTACCTGCCAGAACCGCTTTAGAAGATTTGGTTCGATACACCACAGACAGAAAATACTGATTTGAAAAAAAAATGGAACATACACCCCTATGATAAAAAAGCAACTTCGCTTCTTAAGGAAGAACTGCAAATAAATGAAACCATATGCAATCTTCTCGTTCAAAGGGGAATTTTCACTTATAATGATGCTAAAAAATTTTTTAGACCCAATTTAAAAGATCTACATAGCCCCTGGCTCATGAAAGACATGGATAAGGCTGTGTATAGAATTAAAACAGCCGTAAATAATAATGAAAAAATATTGATACTGGGAGACTATGACGTGGATGGCACAACTGCAGTCGCCTCTCTTTATCAATTTTTAACAGGAATACACGATATACATAATTTAGATTTTTATATTCCGAACAGATACAAAGAAGGCTATGGTGTCAGCAAAGGAGCTATCGATTTTGCGGCAAAAAACAACTTCAAACTTATTATCTGTTTGGATTGCGGAATAAAATCCGCCGAATTGATTGATTACGCTCAATCAATGGGCATTGATGTCATCATTTGTGATCATCATCTGCCAGACGCTCAATTACCAAAAGCAGTTGCTATACTTAACCCCAAACAAAATGACTGTACATATCCATACAAAGAACTCTGCGGCTGCGGCATTGGATTCAAATTGATGACAGCTCTAGCTGAAAGTTTTTCTCTGGCTGAAGAATCCTATTTACGATACCTTGATCTGGTTGCAATTGCCATTGCAGCAGATATTGTACCGATAGATAGAGAAAACAGAATACTGACCCATTTCGGCTTAAAACAAATCAATAACAAACCGTCCTTGGGAGTTAAATCTCTCATGCAACTAAGCATCCTGAAGTATCCGCTTAACATCAACAACGTAGTATTCGCACTTGCCCCCAGAATAAACGCAGCCGGCAGAATGGATGATGCAAGAAAAGCTGTCGAACTTTTTATCGAACAAGATGAAGCCAAAGCATTACAACTGGCAGAAATTTTACACAATGACAACAGCGAAAGAAAAGATACAGATAAAATCACCACCGAAGAGGCACTTGAAATGATATCTTTGGATATTGATTTCAAATACAGAAAAACAACTGTGGTTTACAAAGAAGACTGGATGAAAGGGGTCGTAGGTATTGTAGCTTCGAGACTTATTGAAAATCACTACAGACCAACAATTGTACTGACAAAAAGCGGAGATCTAGCAACAGGTAGCGCCAGAAGCATCAAGGGTTTTAATTTGTATGAAGCCATTTCTGAATGCAAAGAGCACCTTGTCACATTCGGCGGTCATTATGCCGCAGCAGGCCTATCCCTTTTACCGGAAAACATAAATTTGTTTTCAAAAAAATTTGATGAAGTTGTTTCCAGATCTGTAACCGATGACATGCTGATTCCTGAAACAGGAATAGATGCAAAAGTTTCATTCTCAAATATTACAGACTCCTTTTACAAAATTATTTGCCAGATGGAACCATTTGGACCTGAGAATATGCGGCCGGTTTTTATCGCTTGTAATGTAACAGAATCAGGATACTCCAAATTAGTAAAAGAAAAACACATTAAGTTTACACTGAAACAAAACGATAAAACCTTATCCGGAATCGGATATAATATGAGCAGTCAATTTCATTTGCTTTCGCAGAATAAACCAATTGATATTGTTTTTCAAATTGAGGAAAACGAATACAGAGGAATCAAGTCACTACAGTTAAAAGTAATAGATTTCAGATTGAGCAATTAAAAAAGGGCCGATTTTGATTCGGCCCTTTTTATCAATTTTTCTGTTCCATGAGTTCTACGCTTCTCGTTATGAAACTGGTCAGGTTATTACCCGTGAGCAGGCCCTGGGACAACAATGCCAAGTCAGCCAAATTTTTAGTTAACTTCTCCTGTTTGGAGGAATCCTTCTCGGTTAATATGTTTTTAAAAATGGGATGATTTCCATTGACGGTAAGATTAACTTCGTCTGGCATGTTCGCATACCACGCAGCCATTCCTCCGCCAACCGCAGCCATATCTTTCATTCTTCGCATAAACTCAGGTCGTGTAGCCGTAACCGGTATATTATTATTGCTCAAACCTTTGACTTCCACATTCAACTGCATCCCCTCAACCGGACGCTCAAATAATTTTTTAAGCTGTTCCGCTTCATCTTTCGATAATACACTTTCAAGCAACTCATTCTTATCTATCAGATTGTCTATGATATCTGAATCCACTCTGGTAAACTGCGTTTTCTCCCATTTCATTTCAACATTATTGATGAATGCAGCATCAACAAGTGTTTCCATCTTCACAACTGTATATCCTTTTGCCAACGCCTGCTCAATGAACGCATCTTGCTGAACAGGATTGGTTGTGTAAAGTATGACATGCTTGTCATCTTTATTTTTTTGAAGGGTTTCCGTAGCCATTTTATACTCTTCCAGAGTATAAAATTTTCCGGAAGAATCTTCCATCACAAAAAACTTATTGGCCTTTTCTAAAAACTTGTCATCCGTCATCATGCCATACTTGACAAACAAACCCAAACTTTCCCATTTCTCCTCAAAAGATTTTCTATCGGTATTGAATATTTCTTCGAGCTTATCCGCTACTTTTTTGGTAATGTGTGCATTTATTTTTTTCACATTTGGATCCCCCTGTAAATAACTACGACTTACATTCAGAGGAATATCAGGACTATCGATGACACCATGCAATAGCATCAGAAACTCGGGCACGATATCTTTCACTTCATCTGTAACGAATACCTGATTGCTGTATAACTGTATCTTATCCTTCTGAATCTCATAGCTTTGTTTGATTTTAGGGAAATACAAAATACCGGTGAGATTGAAAGGATAATCCACATTCAGATGAATCCAGAACAAAGGAGGCTCTCCCATGGGATACAACTCCTTGTAAAAATTCTGATAATCCTCCGTCGTCAATTCAGATGGTTTTTTTGTCCAGGCCGGTGCTGGATTGTTGATTTGCTTGTCTTCAAAATAAATGGGCACCGGAAGAAACTTACAGAACTTTTCCAGAACTGTCCGAACCCTGTAGGGCTCCAGAAACTCAATGCTTTCTTCATTCAGGTGTAAAACGATTGTAGTACCTCTTTCCTTTTTTTTCGTTTCTTCCAATGTAAACTCCGGACTTCCATCGCACTCCCATCTTACGGCCTTGCTGCCTTCCCTGAAACTTTTGGTAATGACCTCCACTTTATCACTCACCATGAAAGAACTGTAAAAACCAAGTCCAAAATGTCCTATGATGTTGGCCTCATTTTGTCCTTTGTATTTTTGCAGAAACTCTTCAGCTCCGCTGAAAGCAACCTGGTTGAGATATTTATCCACTTCTTCGGCAGTCATACCAATTCCATTATCAGAAATACTCAATGTCTTTTTGTCCTTATCAATACTTATATCGATTCTCAAATCGCCCAACTCCCCTTTGGCCTCTCCAATAGATGACAATGTCTTTAGCTTCTGGCTGGCATCCACAGCGTTACTAACCAGTTCACGAATAAAAATGTCATGTTCGCTGTATAAAAACTTCTTGATTATCGGAAAAATATTCTCGGTTTGTACTCTTATACTTCCTTTTTGCATAAAAAATATTTTTTGATTTTATCTCAAATAAAATACCAATCCTTATCTGTATGACAGCTTGTCATAAATAAAAAATGCTGCCGGAAATGGGCAGCATTTGCTTGTAGAAGTATTTTACTAAAGCGCGAGGAATGTTTTGTTTATTTTGAAATCAGGGCAAAAGATTTGCAGGTTATATACTCCTGCGGGCAATTTGCCGGGAAGAATGAATGAATCATCAATAAAATCCAACTGATTGATGATGTCTTTTTGATAAACCTGCTGCGCATTGGTGTTAAAAATTCTGACAGCATAATGACCTTGTTTTATACCGCTCAGACTAAAGCGAACAGGCGTTCCTCTTACAATTGGAGAAGAATAAATGGTCAAGCCGGCAGGAATCGGTTTTGTAAAGAATAATTTAGCATCGCCATATTTGATTCCTGCATCACTTTCCGCATATGCCTTGTAATAATACGCCGTATTTTGAACAAGGCCCGTAACCTTGCTGGAAAATAAAGTAGCATTCAAATTGGTGGATGGTATTTTTATTCCCGTACCATTTGCAAAAGCATTAAATGAACTGTATTCGATGCCATATGCAGTAACCGGCGAACAACCTTCGGCATTGATATTTCCACGAAGCACAACCGAATTCCTGGTTATTGAAAGACTATCCCCGGTTACAATATCGGTTCCGGATGTATTGACTTCCACTGTCATAGTTGCAGTACTTGCGCACTCCCCCGATCCTGGTGTAAAAGTATAGGTTTTGGTTTGGGTGACATCTATCGCAGGAGCCCATGAACCATTTACACCATTATCAGATGTTGAAAGAAGCGTAAAACTTCCTCCAAGACATATAGGAGCAATTTGTGTGAAAATGGGTGTTTTTTGGGTAACAACATCAACCGTCAGTTTGGTTGAGACCGCACACTGTGAAGCACCTGGAGTAAATGTATATTCTTTGGTAGTTGTATTATCGAATACCGGAGCCCAGGTACCGGTGATGCCATTGGTAGATGATGTAGGTAAAGTATAACTTGAGCCACTGCAAATTGGAGCAGGCTGGGTAAAGGCTGGCGTGGTAAGAGCCGAGCCGGATCCGGTAGCAGCTACGTTAATGGAGTTGGCACCACCACCCGAGACAGGTATGTTGCCATTGTATGACTGAATAGCGGTTGGACTAAATTTTACAAATATGGTTGTTGCAGACAATGTTCCTCCTGCCTGTGGGATATCTAGTGTGCTGGTATAGGCGCCTCCGGAACTTGAAGAAAAACTGTACCCGGACAATGGACCAACTGTGATATTGCCTGCATTGAGAGCGGTTCCGCTGACAGTAAAACTATTCGGTCCTGCTGTAGTGTTATTACAAATATTGCCAAAAGAAGTTAGGGATGAAGCGTTCAACGAAGGCCCGGAAACTGTTCCAACGGTCCATTCAATGTTTACATCATCAATGGCCAACCCATGATCGCTACTTAACTGGTCGCGATCATCCCATTTTAGCATGATGTAATCATTATTTGCGAGCGTTAGGCCAGGAATTGACACGCTTGTTGCTGTCAGTCTGTTTGCCGGCAAATTTCCATCCAAAGCACCAGCGGTACCACCTGTAATGGGACTGTTTAATATCAGTCCAGCTACCATCGTCCACGTGGAATTAGAATTAGGATTAAGGGCACTTATCGGAGAAGAACTTATTTTGTAGTAAAAAGTATCTCCTTGCTGAGCGGCTGCTGAATTTCTCCATTGTTCCAAAGTGTAAGTTACTTTGATGTCAGTAATTGTGCCACCGGATGTATTTTGTAACAATACACCATAAGCAAAATTACCTGCAGCGGCGTTGGACGACCCAACAGACCCCAGAGCTCTATCGGTACTTCCCGTACTACCATAACTATATAAGTTACCGGCATTTGAAGTCCCGGCATCAGCTGCATAATTAGTACCCGTACCGGAACGCTGTGCATACCAGTTTGAAATCGTTGAGTTATCAACCCATGGATTTGTAGTACCTGTGTTTGATAAAGCATCAAAATTTTGTGAATAATTTCCGCTGGCAGACATTGTTATCTGAGCGAAACTATTCATTGAAATAGTGATTAGGCCAACAAAAAAAAGACAACATGTTCCAAGGTCTCTTGTAGCTTTTTTCAATTTCAAAATTGTTTTCATCATAATCTATGCTTAACAAAGAAGTTGTTGTGTTTTTAAAAAATATCTTCTTTTTCAATAAATTTTACTGAACATCGGATGTATTCCTGATGCGTAATTGTTTCGTTGTATTGAATAAGCTGCCATACCCTATCCATGTTTTGGATCCAGTAGGCAAAGGATTGCCACTGAATGTTGAGGTAGAGGACGTAAATACCGTAATGTTACCTGATGGATCTGTCAATGTACGACTTCCGGAATAGGTTGTTCCACCGCTGGCTGTTGCATTCTGGATTTTCACAAGTGTAAATTCAAAATTGCCGGGATCGCCTAATGGTTTGGATAATGACGTGTTGATTTCGGCAATCGTCTTGACTTGTGGAGTAACGACCTTGCCGGTAGCTACAGGTGCCGGCGGTGTGGAGCCAAAAGGTTTTTTGATTTCAAGAGACCCTTTGTAATTGAGTAGCGAATCTCCTGATACATTAATGACAACAGAATCACCGATATTATATGTTATTGTTCCTCCATAATAAACCAGTACACCCGAATTGCCATCTTGCAACACAAAAGAACCTGAAGAAATATTTTTAGAAGCTGCATCTGATATAACTATACCACTAATGAAATTTGATGCGGTAAGTTTAATATCCGAACCTTTAAACTGCGTTCTCAAATCCGCAACGGAAATACGAGTGCCTATAGGAGGAGGAGTTACTCCTCCACAACGTTCTCCGTTAAACTGAACATCATCCGTATTTCTGATGATTAATTGTTTTGTAGCAGTACCGGTAGGCGATGATTTAAATATAGTATATATAGCCGTTATGGCACCATTCCCTTTGGGGATTTTTACACCGGCAAACTGTGCATAAGCACTTGTACGGACGGTAGTTTTGATGGTACTGTTACAATCCTGAATCTGTCTGTTTTGTGTACTCTTGAAGGCAGAAGTGTCAGAATAAGTCTTCGAAGTATCACCAGGGACAAATTCATATCCCTCCAGTTGAATCAATGCATTGATATAACGATTGCTCAGATTGGTTCCCAGATCCGCCACATTTACCTTCAATGGCTCTACCGGATTATTTAAAGACCCTCCTAACACATACTGACTCATCGTACCGGTAGGTATCCCCTCCATTGAGGCAAGACCGTCAACAGTAGCTTTGATGCCCAATACCATCGTTCCATTGGCATCACTTAATGTCAAGCCTTTACATTTAACATAAACTCTTCTGCCAATTGGGAAACTATTGTATAAGCTGTATCCATCCAACAACAATTGTATGGCTCCGGTTTCATCCTGAATAAACAATTG
>VERM01000040.1 GCA_018882645.1 Ferruginibacter sp. | reverse complement strand
GTATTTGAGAGAATGACAGCAAAGAATATACATAAGGAATATATTACACTGCATGTCGGAGCCGGGACGTTTAAACCGGTAAAAGCTGAATTGATGCAAGACCACGAAATGCATACCGAATGGATAGATGTCAGTGTGGAATCCATTCGAAATATTGCAGAAAAACTATCGATGATTATTGCTGTCGGCACAACCTCATTGAGAACCATCGAAACGCTCTACTGGCTGGGTATAAAGGTTTATAAGCATCCGGAAATACAAAAGCTGGAGCTGGCACAGTGGGATGTTTACGATGAAGTGTTGATGTCAAATCATTTAACCTCAGAAGAGTCATTGAATTTACTTGCAGACTGGCTTGATAGAAACCATAAAAAACGATTGTTTACTCAAACCCAACTATTAATATCACCAGGTTATACTTTTAAAATTGCAAAAGGATTGATTACCAATTTCCATCAACCACAATCCACTTTATTGTTGCTTATTGCAGCAACCATGGGAGACAAATGGAGAGATGCTTATGACTATGCCTTAAAAAACGATTTCCGTTTTTTAAGTTACGGAGATTCAAGTCTGATTTTCATTGATCAATAATTGAACTATTGTTTCTGTACCAATAAAGTAAATTTTACTTTCTGTATCCAACCAGTGTTATATAAGGAGCAGTAGCTCTTCCAAAAATACGAATGGAGATATTCATAATAGAATTGATAATATTTTTTACCCCATTTTTATCAGTATCATAAAAACCATTGTAAAGATGGATTTGAAATCCATTTTGATTATACATCTGCTGATACTCCTTTATGGTAAGAATTCTTTCTGTCCAGCTGCCCGAAATTGGATTACAAGTATTTGTGGGATGTGTAATTTCCTTAGGAAGAGAACTTTCATGCACATAATTTAAAATTGCCTTTCTGATGTCATTGAGATTGGATCCACGAGTGAGTTTAGCCAGTTTCAATACTTCATCATTGCTTAAATGAGGTGCATTTTCAGAAATGATTTTCTTTCTCATTTCAAGAAAGGACTCATGGGAGTCGCTACCAAAAAGTATCGAATCTTCGGGATTGCCTCCCTCGAACTCGTCTTTGAGTTGCAATTTTCTTATTTTTCGCAACTTAAACCAATTGTCTGGATTACTTGCAGTAGTAAACACAGTAATCATTTCAGGATTGATTTCTTTAACAGAAAAAAAGAAGGCATCAAGATTATAGATGTGCTCAATTACATCAGTCCCAATGATGGCATCTATCTTGTGTTGATTTGAATAGCTACTAACATTACTGATATCTCCCTCAATAAATCCGTCAATTTGCACTCCCAAGACCTCAGATAAATAAACAGCCGCATCTATAAATTCCGAACTTATATCATTTATAAAAACCTTGCCTACTCCACAATATTTGGCAAAAATTCCCAACAAGCCATTTCCCGCTCCGTAGTCAACCAAACACAATTGTTTCCAGTCTTTCTCTGAATGGCTCTTCACTTTTTCCAATACCTCAGCATAAATGGAAAGAAAATATGAACTGTGATCACATAAATACTGTAAATATCTTTTGCAATAAGGATGTACCTGCAATGCAGAATACTCCTTAGACAATAAAAGAGATTGGAATGAGGCAATATGATTTTTAAAAGACATTGATTGTAGACAATTTCAGTGAAATAGCTAAATTAAAGCATTTCGACTCAAATCTTTTTCAATAAAAGAACTGTTATCTTATAAAATTTTTTTACTGAGATACTGTTGTTAGTTTTGTAATTAAATAAATGATTAACGATGAATACATCTTTTGTAAACAGAATTGCGTCAGAATTGAAGGAAATCAGCGAAGCAGGTCTTTTTAAATCCGAAAGAATTATCGGCAGTGAACAAGGTGCTGAAATTATTGTAAACGGGAAAACTGTTCTTAATTTTTGTGCAAATAATTATCTGGGTCTTTCATCTCACCCAAAAGTATTGGATGCGGCAAAAAAATACATTGATCTCAGGGGGTTTGGGATGAGCAGCGTCAGGTTTATTTGCGGCACTCAGGATGTTCACAAAGAACTTGAAAAATCAATTGCGGAATTCCTGGGTACGGAAGATACCATTTTATATGCTGCAGCATTTGATGCGAATGGAGGCGTATTTGAACCATTGTTCAATGAGCAGGATGCCATCATCAGTGATGCTTTAAATCATGCTTCTATCATTGACGGCATAAGGCTATGTAAAGCGCAACGATTTCGATACGAGCATAACAACATGTCAGACCTGGAAAACAAACTAATAGAATCTGCTCATTTACGTAGCAGAATAATCGTTACGGACGGATCCTTCAGTATGGATGGTACCATAGCACAACTCGACAAAATATGCGATTTGGCTGATCGATATGACGCAATTGTTATGATTGACGAATGTCATTCCTCAGGTTTCTTGGGAAAAAACGGACGCGGTACGCATGAATACAGAAATGTTATGGGGAGAGTGGATATTATTACAGGAACCCTTGGCAAAGCATTGGGCGGAGCCAGCGGAGGTTTCACTTCCGGCAAAAAAGAGATAATAGAATTATTACGCCAAAGAAGCCGGCCTTATTTGTTCAGCAATACATTGGCACCAAGTATTGTTGGCGCATCAATTGCAGTATTAAAAATGCTCAGCGAGACTACAGCTCTTAGGGATCAATTGGAATACAACACTAAATATTTCAGAGAAAAAATGACACAAGCCGGTTTTGATATCAAGCCGGGAGATCACCCTATTGTGCCTATCATGTTATATGATGCGGTACTTTCACAAAAATTTGCAGCAAGACTACTGGAAGAAGGTATTTATGTAATAGGTTTTTTCTATCCCGTTGTAGCAAAGGGGCAGGCAAGAATAAGAGTTCAGCTGAGTGCTGCTCATGAACAGGTGCATCTCGACAAAGCCATCGCTGCATTTACAAAAATTGGTAAAGAGTTGGGGGTCTTGAAATGAGAAACTTTGGAGATTCCCTCTATAAAAATGTTAAAGTAAGAGAAAGATCGATGCAAACTGGATAATTTGCATTGATTAGCCTTACTTGATTGTAATGATTTCAGTTGCAAAAAACATATGTGTCTGTGTTGTCTGCATGCTTCTTTGTTATGCATGCAGAACCATCAAGCCGGAGGCTCCAAAAATTGCTGAGACTGAAATACCAATTGCTCCAGAGCCTACTTCTTTTGTGGATATTCCTATAACAGTAGAATTATTAAAACATTATAATGAAGCCGAAAAATCGGTTCCGGTCGAATATAGTGGAAAAGATGAGCCTTGCCAGGGTATACGATATAAATATTATTTTAAAAGATCTCCTTTTCAAATTGCCGGAAATGGAAATCAAATCAACCTGAAATTTCAAGGCGAATATTCGATTGACCTCACGTATTGTGCAACATGCGCTTTCGGAACTTGTATTGTGCCGAAAATCTCTGTAAGCTGCGGTATTGGAGAAGCCTTGAGAAAAATGAACATCGGCTATTCATCAACCATAAACATATCTAATGACTATTCTATCAAATCATCAACAAGTCTGACACAACTCGAACCCATCAACAAATGCAGGGTAAGTTTTTTGAACATTGATGCAACAGACCGACTTATCGAATATGTCAGAAATGAGTTGAATGCGGCCGGAAAGGAAGTTGACAAAAATATAACTGCCTACAACTTAAAATCCGAAGTCGAAAAACTATGGAAAAGTACAACATCGTCTTTCAAAATAGGCGACTTTGGTTTTTTGAATATCAATCCGGAAGCGATCAGTATGTCCAATCTGAATATCAACGGCTCATCACTTAAATTATCTGTTGGTATCGCTGCAAAACCTGTCATTAAAGCCGAAAATATTAAGAACAATCCAAAACCCTTACCCTTATTATCAACTTACAAACCAGCAAATGGTTTCAATGTATTTGTTGATTTACAAACCAGCTATGATTCATTGTCAAAATATTTAACGACTCAATTTTCCGGCAAGACAATCCTCATTAAAAAAAGAAAATTTACTGCAACAAATTTTAAAATGTATGGAGTAGGCAACCATAAAATTGGCATCGCCGTTGATTTCATTGGTTCAAGAAAAGGTACAGTATATTTTACCGGAACACCTACATACAATCATAAAAATCATGAATTGAGCTTTCCCGACTTGACGTTTGATTTGAAAACAAAAGATATTTTATTGAAATTGGCTAAATGGTTATTCAATGACAAGATTATCCAGGCTGTAAGAAATAATGCTACATATAATCTTACCGGCTTTTTAAATGATACAAAAAAAAGACTCAACGGAGAAATCAACAGAGACCTGGGTGATGGAATTTCTTCTAAAGGCGAAGTGACAGATTTAGATATTGCTGAAATATATCCCAGAAAATCCTCCATTCTCCTGAGAGCTTTTTCAAAAGGAAAACTGGAAATCAAGATCAATTAGCAATCAATTAAAACCCAAAGGAAAGGAAATATCATAGAGGATTCTAGATAACAAAGAGACAATCTTAGGAATAAAAAAGCCACCCTGTTAAAGAGTGGCTATATGATGAAATGGATTTTAAAGTAGTCTTTTGTAAAGATTAGCTACAACCCAGACTGTTGCCGCAGTTTAAACACTTGTAACAGGTTCCGCTTCGAACTGTGATATGGCCGCACACATTACAGGATGGTGCATCGCCCTGCATCGATTTATTCGCGGCACTTACTGCATCCATTGATTCAGCCGGTTTGATGTAGTCTCCTGTACGTATCTGTTTTGCTGCTTCAATGGCGGGATTACCCAATACCCTCACATCACTTAATTCGTGTGTACGCTCACCGATTGTTGGAGTAGCCTCATCCCAGGGTTCATCTCCCATATTTTCCAACTCAGGTTTATCAAGGACGTGAACCAGATCTGTTCTTCCCAAATATTCATAAGCAAGTGAGCGGAACATGAAATCTATGATTGATGTAGTTGTTTTGATATTGGGATGATCAACCATACCTGCCGGCTCAAAGCGGGTGAACACAAATTTCTCAACATATTCTTCCAATGGAACACCATATTGCAAACCTATAGAAATAGCAATGGCAAAACAGTTCAGCATGCTTCTCATGGTAGCACCTTCTTTAGCCATATCGATGAAGATTTCACCAAGTGTCCCATCGCTATATTCTCCTGTACGCAAGAAAAGAGCTTGTCCGTTTATTTTAGCTTTCTGTGTGAAGCCTCTGCGTTTTGCAGGGAGTGCTCTGCGTTCAACAATCATCGCGAGCTGGCGTTTGAGAGATGTATCAGCACTGCTCTGAACGCGTTTATTCATCTCTTCCAGCAGCTCATCAATGGTAAGTTTACCCATATCTACCAGTGAAGATTCAGTTTCTGCAGACTTATCTTCGTTTGCATCAACAGTTTTCTTTTTCTTGTCTGACTTATTGCTGAGAGGCTGACTGAGTTTGGAGCCATCGCGATACAATGCACAGGCTTTCAATCCCAGTTCCCAGCTCAGACGGTAAGCGTCAGCAATTTCTTCAATAGAAGCTTCGTTTGGAAGATTGATTGTTTTGCTGATTGCACCGCTCAGGAAAGGTTGTGCAGCGGCCATCATACGGATATGTCCGTGTGCATGAATGTAACGCTGACCGGTGGCTCCGCATTTGTTGGCACAATCAAAAACAGAAAGATGCTCATCTTTCAAATGGGGTGCTCCCTCCACAGTCATGGTGCCGCATACATAGGTGTTTGCTTCTTCGATTTGCTCATCACTGAATCCGAGCGCTTCAAGAAGGCTCCATCCGAAATCGTTGTATTGAGCAGCCGTAAAACCAAGTCTTTGCAGGCAAGTTTCACCTAGTGTGTACACATTGAATACAAATCCGATTTCAAAAGCACTGCCCATGGCTGCGTTCAACTTATCGATCTCTGCGGTTAAAAAACCTTTTTCAAGAAGCGTTTCTTCATTGATATGTGGTGCTCCCTTCAATGTGGCATGCCCTTTGGCATAGTTGACAATGTCTTCAATTTGTGTCTCGGTGTATTTCAGATTGCGCAATGCCTGAGGTACACTTTGATTGATAATTTTGAAATATCCGCCACCACTTAACTTTTTAAACTTCACCAGTGCGAAGTCAGGTTCAACGCCTGTTGTATCGCAATCCATCACCAATCCAATCGTTCCCGTTGGAGCGATAACCGTCGTTTGTGCATTCCGGTATCCAAATTTTTCTCCAAGCTGCACCGCATCATCCCATGCTTTAGTAGCAGCTTTCAATAAATAATCAGGACAGTATTTAGCATTGATGCCTTGTGGTTTTATTTCCAGACCGTCATAAGCGTCCATTGCATCATAAGCAGCTGCACGATGGTTGCGCATTACACGCAACATGTGCTTTTTATTTTCTTTGTATCTGTCGAATGAGCCAAGGAAACTTGCCATTTCAGCGGAGGTTTTGTATGCTACTCCGGTCATGATTGCAGTAATGGCTCCGGCAATACCTCTTGCCTGCTCGCTGTCATATGCTATACCGCTGACCATCAGCATACTTCCCAAATTGGCATATCCCAATCCGAGTGTTCTGTAATCATAACTCAACTGAGCAACTTCTTTTGAAGGAAACTGAGCCATCAAAACAGAAACTTCAAGAACAACCGTCCATAAACGACATGTATATTCAAAACCCTTAACGTCGAAAGTGTTGTTGTCCTCATTGAAAAAACGACGAAGATTGACGCTCGCCAGATTACAAGCAGTATTATCGAGGAACATGTACTCGCTGCAAGGGTTAGATGCTCTGATGGGTCCTCCTTGCGGACAGGTATGCCATTCATTGATGGTAGTATCGTATTGCGTTCCGGGATCGGCACAGCGCCAGGCAGCATAATTGATTTGATCCCATAGTTCTTTTGCTTTTACTGTTTTCATGGTTTTCCCATCACTTCTTCCCTTCAGTTCCCAATCGCCATTCTCATCCAGTACCTTGAAGAAGGAGTTGGGTATACGAACAGAATTATTGCTGTTTTGTCCGCTCACGGTACGATAGGCCTCACCTTCATAATCGCTGGGATAACCTGCGGCAATCAAGGCCGCGACTTTATCTTCTTCTTTTACTTTCCAGTTTACAAAATCAACAATCTCGGGATGATCTAAATCCAGACATACCATTTTGGCAGCCCTTCTGGTAGTACCGCCACTTTTAATGGCGCCCGCTGCACGATCTCCGATTTTCAGAAAACTCATCAGTCCGCTGGAGGTACCGCCACCGCTGAGCTTCTCCCCTTCTCCACGAATACTGCTGAAATTGGTCCCCACACCACTGCCATATTTAAAAATCCTTGCCTCTCTGACCCACAGATCCATGATTCCGCCCTCATTTACAAGATCATCATCCACACTCAGAATGAAACAGGCGTGAGGTTGAGGACGCTCATATGCAGAAGTTGATTTTTTTAGTTTACCATCTTTAGAATCAACGTAATAATGCCCTTGTGGCTTACCTGTAATACCATACACTTCGTATAAACCGGTGTTGAACCATTGGGGACTGTTGGGAACGCAAGCCTGATTCAAGATACAATACACCAGCTCTTCGTAAAAAACCTGTGCATCATTTTCTGAGGCAAAATAATTGTAGCGTTCACCCCATACTCTCCAGCAATGAGCCATGCGATGAGCCACCTGCTTCACGCTGGTTTCTCTGCCCGTTGTTCCGTCTGGTTGAGGAACTCCTGCTTTTCTGAAATATTTTTGAGCGAGGATGTCCGTTGCAATCTGACTCCACTGTTTTGGCACTTCAACATCATCCATTTGGAATACCACTGAGCCGCTTGGGTTTTTAATTACAGATGTACGATAGTCGTATTCAAACATATCGTATGGACTTACTCCTTCTTTGGTAAATTGGCGGCTGAAGGTGAGGGCCTTATTTTGTAGCTTTTTTTCTGGCATAAATTCGTTTGATTAAACAGATTAGTAAAGTAATGTTCTCTATTAAATGGGTAGAACGAAAATATCAGATGTACACGAACAAAAATTGAGCTAAATATCAACAAGGTGTGGACAAAATATGTTAATATTTTCGAAGCTCAAACTGACATTGATTTTCATGAGTTTTTCACTAACTGTGGAAAATATAAATTTTTTTTTGGGTTAAATATGTTGTATAAATATTTGGAATTTTAAGACAAGAATCATACAACAATCTATTCCATACTATTTTGATAATTTTATCCAATGAGAGCAGTCATACAAAGAGTACTTAAAGCAAGTGTTACAGTTGATAACGAAATTGTATCTTCCATTAGCAACGGGCTATTGGTTCTTATTGGGATTGCTGACAATGACGACTTTTCTGATGTAGAGTGGCTGAGTAAAAAAATGGTCCATCTCCGCGTTTTCGATGATGAGCAAAAAATCCCCAACATCTCTGTGAAAGATACAGGTGGAGATATTTTGTTGGTCAGCCAGTTTACACTGCACGCCTCTACAAAAAAGGGGAACCGCCCCAGCTATATGCTTGCCAGCAAACCGGATATCGCACTGCCAATATATCATTCTCTAATCAATCAAATCGAGTTGGATTTTGGAAAAAAAATCCAGACAGGAAAATTTGGAGCTGATATGAAAGTAGAATTAATCAACGATGGACCAGTAACGATTTGGATGGATACCAAAAACAAAGAATGATTTTAATACAAACAGATATTCCGACATCTGCTTCAGTGAATAGAACCCATAACAATCAACAAAAAAACTTCAAATCAATCATGACTGAAATCACATTAAGCAATGCACAGCAACAAGTTGACGAATGGATTAAAACGAAAGGGGTAAGATATTTCAACGAGCTCACCAATCTCGGCATTCTTATGGAGGAGGTTGGAGAACTAAGTCGGTTAATGGTGAGAAAATACGGAGAGCAATCATACAAGGAGTCCGACAAACAAAAAGAAATTGCCGATGAGATGGCGGATGTTTTGTGGGTGCTCATATGTCTGGCAAACCAAACCGGAGTGAATCTGACGAATGCGCTCCAAAAAAACTTTGAAAAAAAGAATCTCAGAGATGCACAAAGACATTTGAATAATGAAAAACTCAGATAATCTGATTCATATATAAGCAACAATAACTTACAGCTCTTCAGATGCTGATATCTAACAATTAAATAGGTTAATTTGCACCCGATAAATTAAAATGCCCCATGCGAAAATGGTTGACAATAATTTCGATGCTGCACATGTTTACAGTCACTGCTCAGTCAAACAATGGGCTGGTGAGTGGCCCCTGGGCTGGAAACATTGAATTGAGAACTGCTGTGATATGGGCGGAAGTGTCTCCTTCGGTTAAATCTGTCAGTGTAACCTTTCATCCTGTCAACAATCCGAAAAAGACAAAAACAATCAAGTACAAAGGTGAGCTTGGCAAAGATTTTAACCCTGTAAAAATTGAATTGAACGGGCTGGATATCGAAACCCAATTCACATATCAGCTGCTGTTGAATGAAAAATCTATAAGTACTCCATACCCACTTTATTTCAACACCAAACCATTGTGGCAGCACAGAAAACCCGCTACGGATTTTAGTTTTTTAGCCGGAAGTTGTGCTTATTTCAATGAGCCCATTTACGA
>VERM01000039.1 GCA_018882645.1 Ferruginibacter sp. | reverse complement strand
GGATATAGCGGCATGGTAGAAGATGATATTTTCAGAATGGAAAACAGAAGTGTAGCCAACATCATACAAAGAGGCGGAACCATTTTAAAAACTGCCCGATGCATGGAATTCTTCACTCCTGAAGGAAGAAAAAAAGCCTACGAAAATCTTAAAAAAAGAGAAATAGACGGACTGGTTGTGATTGGTGGAGATGGAAGTTTTCGCGGAGCACAGACTTTCAGCAATGAATTTGATATCCCTTGTATAGGACTCCCCGGTACGATTGATAAAGACATCGCAGGAACTGATTTTACAATTGGTTTTGATACGGCAGTAAATACAGCCGTAGAAGCTATCGATAAAGTGAGAGACACCGCTGATGCACATGACCGTTTATTTGTCATTGAGGTAATGGGAAGAGATGCAGGATATATTGCATTGCACAGCGGCATTGCCACAGGCGCTGAAAACATCCTCATCCCTGAGAGGAAAACGAAAATCGACGATGTGATTGAATCACTTAAAGAAAGGGAAAAAAGAAAGAAACTGGTAAACCTCATCATTGTTGCAGAAGGTGATGATTTTGGCGGTGCCAATGAGCTTACAAATGTGATCAAAAACAGACTTCCAAAAATGGAAGTCAGGGTTTGCATTCTGGGACACATTCAACGCGGAGGAGCGCCCACTTGTATGGATCGCGTAATCGCCAGTCGTATGGGCTATCATGCAGTTGAATGTTTAATGGAAGGAAGGCACAATGTATTTGTCGGAATACAGAACAATAAAATGAACTATACTCCACTGAATGAAGCGGTTAAGAAAAAACAACGAATCAATGACGAATGGATGAATATCGTTAAAATACTGGCAACATAACGCAAAAGGATACCCGAAAAAAAACATTCCATCATACACAACCGGACCTCCAGTTGTATAAAATATAAAAATGAGTAAAAAAATAGAGAAATACCTGCATCAGGATATGGACAACAAAGCAGGTATCGCACACTCACAGAAAAGAACGAAGATTGTTGCAACGGTAGGACCTGCATGCAGCACCTATGACAAGTTGCTGTCACTTGTGAAAGCCGGCGTGAATGTATTCCGCCTAAATTTCTCTCACGGAGCATATGACGACAAAAAGAACATCATAGAATCCATTAGAAAAATCAACAAGACAGAACCATACAATATCGCCATATTGGGAGATCTGCAAGGACCAAAACTGCGTGTAGGGGAAATAGAAAATGGCAGTATTGAATTGAAACCCGGAAATGACATCATTTTCACTACTGAAAAAATAGTTGGAAACAAAGATAAAGTTTATGTCTCCTACCCTAATCTTACAACTGATGTGAAAGTCGATGAAAGGATTTTTCTCGATGATGGCAAAATGGAAGTCAAGGTAAAAGAAATCCTCAACGATAAAGAGGTTAAAGTCACCGTTGTATTAGGAGGCATTCTACTTCCCAAAAAAGGAGTCAATTTGCCCGACAGTGATTTGAGTATGCCGTCGCTTACAGAAAAAGACATAGCAGATTTGGAATTCATTATTGACCAAAATCTCGACTGGGTAGCACTATCATTTGTTCGTAAAGCCGTTGATATCATTGATCTGAAAAAAAGAATCAAGGAAAAAAAGAGCAAAATAAAAGTCATTGCTAAAATCGAAATGCCCGAAGCATTAAAAAATCTTCGAGACATCATCATCGAAAGTGATGGCGTGATGGTTGCTAGAGGTGACCTGGGCGTAGAAATCCCTATCGAACAAGTACCTACAATGCAAAAAGAAATCATACGCAAATGCATGCACAGAGCTAAGCCTGTTATTGTAGCCACGCAGATGATGGAAAGTATGATCGACCGCACCAAACCAAACAGAAGTGAAGTCAGTGATGTAGCAAATGCAGTTTTGGAAGGAGCTGACGCCGTAATGCTGAGTGGCGAGACTGCAATGGGCAACTTCCCCACACTTGTTGTAGAAACCATGAGTAAAATCATTCTGCAAGTGGAAGCAAGTGTTTACGATTACAACAGAGATGATATTCTTGCCCCCCAACCCCATTCACCCTCATTCATGAGCGATGCCATTTGTTATAGTGCCTGCAAACTGGCACACGATGCGCACGCCAATGCACTGATTGGAATGACTCAAAGCGGCTATACTGCATTTATGCTGAGCAGCTATAGACCCAAAAGCCCCTTGTACATATTCAGTAAGGAAAGAACACTAATCAGTCAGCTGAGCCTAAGCTGGGGCGTGAGAGCTTTTTATTATGGAGAGGAAGAAAGTTTGGATGATATCATCTTTGATCAAATCAACATTCTAAAAGAAAGAGGATTTATCAATCAGGGAGATGTGGTCGTGAATACAGGCAGCACGCCGATTGATAAACATTTGCCAACCAATATCATCAAGATTACCAAAGTTGAATAACGCACAATGTATTTTAACTTTCATCATTTTACATAAACTGTGAAGCCGTCTTTTTTATTGTTGATATGTATTTTATGGTGCAATGGGGTTTATGCTCAAAGTATAAATAGCATTTTTATCAACCTATATACCGAGAGTCTTAAAAAAGGAAGTTATAATTATATTAATGTAGACGGGCTTTTGTCAACAGGTAAATATATTCCGCTCGACAGCAATGATATCATATTCAGCAGTTCAGCAGGCGTTTTCACTGGGAACAACCTTTTTCTTCCACTCGATTTCACTGAAGAAAAGGTTGATATCACTGTCAAATTAAAAAATTCATCGATTAGGGAAGACTTTACAATGTATGTCAAGCGAAAAGAGGATGATGAGCTCCCTACATTGGAGGACATATCTCTGCCAAAGAAAAATAAAATAAGAAAGAATTGATATGATTCTTATCTAAGACCTATTAAGAAAATTTCTTCGCATCTTCCAGGAACTTTGCCAGTCCTATATCTGTCAGCGGATGTTTTAATAACCCTAGGATGGAATCCAGTGGACAGGTGCACACGTCTGCTCCGGCTTCAGCACATTTGATAATATGATTAGGATTGCGAATAGAGGCGGCTAGGATTTCTGTTTTGTAGCCTTGAATACTGAAGATCTGACTCAACTGATGAATGAGATCCATACCATCCCAACCACTGTCATCGATTCGGCCGATAAAAGGTGATACATAAGTAGCACCTGCTTTGGCAGCAAGAATAGCCTGACCTGCAGAAAAAATGAGTGTGCAGTTTGTGCGGATATTGTTTTCAGTAAACCATTTGATAGCCTTTATGCCGTCTTTAATCAATGGCACTTTAACAACAATATTTTTATGTATAGCAGCCAGTTTTTTACCTTCAGCTATAATGCCATCAAAATCTGTGGAAATCACTTCCGCACTGATATCTCCATCTACCATCTCACAAATGGTTTTATAATGTTGCATAACAGCATCAGCTCCTTTGACCCCCTCTTTAGCCATCAATGAAGGGTTGGTTGTCACACCATCCAAAATTCCCAAATCATTGGCTTCTTTTATTTGTGCTAGATTGGCAGTGTCTATAAAAAATTTCATAAAAAAAGAGTATTAATATTTTAGAGACTAAATTAAATAAAAATCAAAAAAGGCAAGTTACTTACATCGCACCGCTCAACCATTTACCCTTGCTATCTTCCGATCCTGGGGGAGTTCAACAGGAGCTGGTCGTATAAGACTTGCCGTTGCAAAGATAATGAAATCTGAATTTGAATAATCCATTTTATCAGTTGAAAAAATATTTATAGATCACTTGACTGTCATGATTTTTATCATAACCCGATTGCGAATGCACGTCAGAACGAAAATCCGGGCTTGTCTGTTCTTGAATTGATGATACTGCAGCCTATAAGCCGATCATTACGGTCTGTAAACGACTTATAATATACCAGTATGGTATAGGAATTTTCAGCTTCCCAATAATTCCCCTCAAGCGGCATTTGTAATTCAGGATTATTTTTATCTACCATGATGTATGTATAATTATAATAACCTTGTTTAAGAAATGTCTTGCATTCGTATTTTCCAGATTCTTTATTAAAATTCATTTTCCATTCGTCAGTAAATTGATAGCCGGTAAATTGACCGGCCAAAAAAATATCTTTAGTGTTAGAAGGATAATGATTGTCGACTTTCAAATTAAAATGCACTGAAGCATAATCACCCTGCCAAAAAGGATTGATGCTTTCATAGGTGACTATTTGATACATACCATTGAAATCAGGATAATAGACATAACGTTGACCGGATCGGTCGATATCTGTTTTTAAAAAAATATCGGTCGCATTATTGTAGGTAGAAGCACTATCTACCCTGTCGCTCAGCAGCCTGAAGCTCCGAAGATCCAGCCAGCGCCACTCTTTACCTCCTGGGAAAACCGCAACTTGTTCAGTATTGTATTCAAGCAAATTGCCTCTTATATAGGTAGGCTGAATATCTCTGACAGAATTATCCCATCTGTTATTTTGAAGTACTACCACCTTTACCTGTTGTGCTGCACTGAAAGAGTTAATGTCTTTTATGTTGGCCGAAAAGCGAACTCTCTGATGGGTGCTGAACAACTGTGGAGTAAAGGGTTGGACAACGGAAGCACTGACAATTGCTTTGGGCTCCACAACGAGCATCTGTTTCGTGAATACGGTTTTGGATGTATCTCCATCCAGATATACTTTCAAAAGATAATTACCCGATTGTGTGGGAACAGCATTTTGCTCTGGCAAAAAAGCCTGATAATGCGTATATCTTGTGAATGCTATACTGGAGAAGCGGTAGGTATTGATGCGATTTTGTGTAAATCCTTTAACATAATCAAATACGTTTAAGCTACTTGGTTTCCAGTTGTAATCGCAAAGTAGAAAACTGTAGTAATAATTTTTTACCCCGCCCTCCATATCATCAAATTCGAGTTCCAGGCGATTGCCGCCATTAAGAACATAAACCGGAAGTCCTTGCTGGTTGCCATACTCAAAAAGCTGAGCAGTCTTGATATAGGGAGCATAAATTCTTTCCACATGCTGTGCATTTGATAAAATAGAAATAAAAAAAAAGAAACCAAAAAATGAAAAAAAGCCGTAGCGGTTTACACTCCAATACATGTGGTTGTATTTTTAAATAGAATTCTGAAAGTAATTTAAATCATTTATTTTTGAAAGATAGTAAAATTTATCTGTTGAATCTGCCTCTGTTTATAGCTAAAAAGATCGGAATGAAAGGGCATAAAACTTTCTCCCGGTTTATCATCCGTCTGGCTATATTTTCCACTAGCCTGAGCGTTACGGTCATGATTGTCGGAATCAGCATTGCCAATGGCTTTCAGGAAGAAGTTGCCAATAAGATATTTAGTTTCTGGGGACACGTCAGAGTACAGCAAACCCTGACAAACAACATAGGTATTTCCGAGGAAGCGCCATTTAAAAAAAATTTAGAAGTAGAGACATTTTTGCAATCTATCCCCGAAGCGGTTTCAGTGGAAAGATATGCCACCAAATCTGCTATCATAAAAAACAATAATGGTATTGAGAGTGTGCTTTTAAAAGGCATTGACAGCAGCTTTAATTTCCAAAGACTGCAACGTTTCCTTCAAAATGGCAGTTGGTGTACTTTTAAAGACAGCAGCTACAGCAAAGAAATAAATATCAGTAGTTATACTGCAAAAAGACTGGATATTCGTACCGGAGACACACTCATCGTTTTCTTCTTCAGAAATGACGGCACAAAAACTGCGAGAAAATTAAAAGTATCAGGAATTTTCAAAATTGGAATTGAAGAATACGATAAAAATTTTGCAATCTGTGATATCAATATGATTCGCAGATTGAATAACTGGGAGGGTGACCAAATCGGCGGATACGAAATTTTCCTAAAAGATTATCATAAAACAGACAGTATCTCAAAAAGGATATACGGTCAACTGCCTCAGACATGGTACAGCAAAAGCATCAAAGAAATCTATCCCAATATATTTGACTGGTTGAGCCTGCAGGATCAGGTTAAAAATATCTTACTGCTGATAATGATTGTCATTGCTGCAGTTAACCTGATAACCTGTCTGATCATACTGGTTTTAGAAAGAACAAAAATGATTGGGGTTCTCAAAGCAATAGGAACAAATAACTGGAAAATTCAACAGATTTTCCTTTTCAATACAACCTATATTGCAGCCATTGGAATTATTATTGGCACTGTCATTGGATTATTGCTCTGCTATATTCAAGAAAAAACCGGATTCATCAAACTAAATGAAGAAGCATACTACATTTCTTCTGTAAGTGTTAAGGTGGTTTGGTGGCAGGTTTTGGCAGTAGATGTAGCGACCCTGTGTATATGCCTTTTTACACTCATTCTTCCCACCTTGCTCATCAGAAAAATCTCTGCAATTAAAGCAATCCAATTCAAATAGAGTGAGACAATCATGATTTTAGATAATGTAGAAAAATGCCGGTGGCAACAGCGGCATTCAATGATTCAGCATTTCCAAAAACCGGTATAGTTAACTTTTTGTCGGAGGCTTGAATGATTTCAGAGCGAATACCACCTGACTCATTACCAATCACCAACATAAAATGTCCTTTATCAGTGAAAGAAGACAAAGGATCACCACCCAGTACGGCTGAGATAACCGGAATAGTTTTAGGAGCATGGATCCATTTCAGCAAGTCATCATAAATGATATTTACATTCGCAAGGCTGGCCATGGTTGACTGAACCACTTTACTGTTATACATATCAGCTGTATCAGGAGTGCAGATGATATTTTTTATACCAAACCAATCGGCAGTTCTGATGATTGTACCCAAATTGCCAGGATCCTGAATGGAATCCAACAATAATGATGAGCTGTTTTTCAAAGAAATTTGATTATCTGATTTGAATTTAGAAAATATACCAACTACTTTGTTGGGAGTCGTATATTGGGATATTTTTTCAAGTTCGTGTGATTTGACTAAATATAATTTATCTCTGATTGAATTCAATAAAGAAGGATTTATTTCTTCAAGCCATGATTCAATGGCATATACCTCTTTAACATTGGAAAACGATGAAGCAATCAAATCAAGAACCACTTTCGGACCTTCCGCAACAAATGCATGATGTACATCACGATATTTCTTCTGTTGCAAACTTTGAATGTATTTTATTACAGATTTAGTCAACATTGCTTAATTTGTGTCTGATATTTATTTATCGAGTTATGAAAAAAATGCCGCTGCTTTGGGCAATCGTTCCCTTATTGATTTTTTTAAGCTCATGTGGCAAAATATTTGTAGTGAATGCTCCTCAAAAAAATTATTACTTCTACAAAAATAAAATCGAAGTTACTGGACAAAAACTAAAAAAATCAGAAAAATTATTTATTCAACAGAGGCTAATTGCGCAATTGGATGACAGCGCAAAGGTGAATGTCAGTCAAAGATTTATTATTTTAAAAACAATCAACAGGCCTGTCATATTCGATACTGTTTTCACCAATCTTTCGGTTAAGAATATGATTGCATCGCTTTATCATTTGGGGTATTATCATGCAAGTGTTTTTTACACCATAGACACCATTGGAAAAAAAATAATTGTCAACTACAATGCGAACCTTTCAGAGCCTACAATGATTGATACCATAACTTACAAATCCACGAATCCGGACGTAAAAGAAAAATTGATTTTATACAGCAAATCCTCTATACTAAAAAAGAATACACCCATTACCAAATTGGCCATCACTTCGGAATTGAACAGAATTGTGGACAGTTTTAAAAACAACGGTTATTATAAATTTACAACTTCGGAACTAAAAGTGATTGGAGATACAACCAATGAGGCTCTAATCTCTGTATCTGACAACCCATTTGAACAACAGATACTGATAGCAAAAGCCCAGCAGCAAACCAATAATCCAAGCATCAAATTGTCTATAACTGTAAATCCCAATGCGGATTCATCCAATCTTACTCAATATCATATCAGAAATGTAAACATTTACCCCGATTTTAAACCGAATGACATAGCTAACGATACAGTTCGTTTTATCCACACCACAAGCAACGATCAGCATATTTTTTATCATAAAAAAATAATCAATGAAAATATTTTCAATAAACTGATTGTCATAAAAACAGGCGATGTATTCAATCAGACAGAATATTTCAATACCATTTACAACCTCTCCAAAACTGGTATTTGGCAAAATGTAAACATACTGATAAGTGATGTGATGGGGTCTCCCGGAAAAATTGATTTGTTTATAGAACTCTCCCCATCAAAAAAATATGGATTTGAATCTGCTGCTGAAGTCAGCTATTCAGCAGCAAGCAATACGAGCAACATCATCGCCGGTAACTTATTCGGTTTGTCAGGAAACATTTCTTTTAAAGACAGAAATCTTGCCAAACAAGGCATACGAATGATACATAATGTCCGTGCAGGGTTGGAACTAAACAACAATAGTAGGGGTATCAATAATCAATTGATCAACTCCAATGAACTAAGCTACAGTAACAATACATATTTCCCCGGACTGGTCGTTCCTCAAATACCCAGATTTTTCACTAAAAGTCAGCGCAATACGGAAGAAACATTTGTATCCACTGACTTCTCATACAACAACCGATTTAATCTTTTTAATCTCAGATCATTCAACGGAAGTTTTGGCTGGACGGGTATCAACAAGAGTGGATGGAAATGGGCATGGTCACCTTTAAACATTGGCTTCAGTAATTTATTCAATCAATCAGACAGCTTCAAGAATATACTCAAAGAAAACCCTTTCCTGCGTTCTTCATATAATACGGCTCTGGTGGCTGGTATGGGAATTATTCTTTCAAAAACAGTAACAACATACAATAAAGACAATACGTATTCAAACGAACTTTTCACTAAACTAAGCCTTGAAGAATCAGGAATTACCTGGGGTACAATCCCTTTGTTCAGCAAGTACAAAAGAAATTTTATAAAATTTGGCGCAGAAGTCAAAAATAATATCCGTTATGAAAAATCTTCCTGGGCGTTCCGAGGTTTATTAGGCATAGGTATCCCGTTGTTGGGAAGTGACACGAACAGAACCCTTCCTTTTTTTAAACAGTATTTTGGAGGTGGTAGTAACAGTATGAGAGGATGGCCTGTGAGAGGTATTGGTCCGGGCGGACAGGAATTAATCCCTTTCTCTTCGACCAGAACAATATTCAACGATCGTACCGGCGATTTTCAGCTGGAGTTGAATGCTGAATACAGATTCGACATTATTCAGATCATTCCGAATACATTAAAACTAAAAGGTGCAGTATTTACAGATATCGGTAATGTATGGAATTTGAGAAATACAAAAACAGACAGAAACACAGATACCACACAAATCAGTTTTAAAAATTTTTACAGACAAATAGGTATTGCAGCAGGTACCGGGCTCAGATTCGATTTCAACTACTTCATAGTACGTTTTGATTTTGGCTTCCGCTTCAAAAGACCCGAGTTGTTTTACATCAATGATGGATGGAAGCTGCCCCCAATAGGATTCAATGATGTTTTGAAGAAACTGTTTTCAAGGGGAGAAAATGATGAATACAGAAAATGGAGATATGAGAATTTCAACTTCAGTATTGGCATTGGGTATCCTTTCTGATGATTCCTAAACGGAATCTATTCCAAATTCGCTCTTGATGAATTCATCCAAAGATGAAGCGTTATCT
>VERM01000358.1 GCA_018882645.1 Ferruginibacter sp. | reverse complement strand
GAATTTGGGGTCAACCGCCAGCGCTCTGGCAATTTCAGTTCTTCTTCTTTCCCCGCCACTGAGTGTATCTCCATTGTTTTTTCTTACATGCTGGAGTCGAAATTCATCGATAAGACATTCCAACTTTTCTCTCTGTATTGATTCTTTCAAACCGGTCATTTCCAGTACCGCAGATACGTTGTCTTCTACACTGAGTTTTCTGAAAACACTGGCCTCCTGCGGAAGATATCCAATACCCATCTTTGCTCTTTTGTACATAGGCTGTCTGGTTATATTGCGATTATCTAGGTAAACATCTCCGCTATCGGGTTTTACCAGTCCTACTACCTGATAGAAAGAGGTTGTTTTGCCTGCTCCGTTAGGCCCGAGTAATCCTACAATCTCTCCCTGACTGACACTGAAAGATACGTTGTTCACTACGGTTCGGCTGCCGTATTTTTTAACCAGATTGTTTGTTTGTATGGTTTGTCCCAATTGGAAATGAATTATAATTCAAAAATAAGTCAATTGTACATATGGCCCAGTATTAAATTCATCTGTTCAACAAACATATCAATGTTAATTTTCGAGGTTATCTTTGATAAAAAAAAACACATGAAAGTAATTGACCATATTAATAGTGCGAGTAAAACCCTTATTTCTTTTGAAATTTTACCGCCTTTAAAAGGCAAGGGAATACAATCCCTTTACGGTCATCTGGATATTCTTGCCGAATTTAAGCCCTCTTTTATAAATGTTACTTATCATCGCAGCGAGCATGTATTTAAAAAAAGAGCGGATGGAATTTTTGAAAAAGCAGTGGTGCGTAAACGTCCGGGCACTGAGTCTATTTGTGCTGCCATCATGAACAAGTATAATGTAGATACTGTTCCACATTTGATTTGCGGAGGATTCAATATCAACGAAACGGAGGATGCTTTAATCAACCTTCATTATCTCGGTATTGACAATGTTCTGGTTTTGAGAGGAGATGCTGCCAAAAACGAGGCCAATTTTGAAGCAGAGCCGGGCGGACATAGATATGCGATTGATTTATTGAAGCAGGTGACCAATCTGAATTCAGGGATCTATCTGGAGGAAGATTTAAAAGACAGTTCGAAGACAAAATTTTGTATTGGTGTTGCCGGGTATCCCGAAAAACATTTTGAAGCGCCCAATATGGAAACAGATTTAAAATATCTGAAGGCAAAGGTAGATGGCGGCGCTGATTATATTGTCACGCAGATGTTTTTTGATAACGCAAAATATTTTTCATTTGTCAAAGCCTGCAGAGAAATTGGAATAAACGTTCCGATAATACCAGGGTTGAAACCTATTTACACAAAAAAACAACTGACCATCCTGCCCAAAACATTTCATATCGATTTGCCTACTCCTCTTTCCGAAGCTGTTGCCGCTTGCAAAAATGATCTTGATGTAGAGAAGATCGGACAAGACTGGCTTCTAGAGCAGTCGAAAGAATTGAAGAAGGCCGGCGTTCCTGTCTTGCATTATTATACACTTGGCAGACCCCAGCTGGTAGCGAATGTGGTTAGGGAATTGGTGTAGGAATAATGGATTCAATTGTCTTATCAGCCCTATCCAAAGATTAATCCCATTGTTTTGTTTATCAACACCTCCAAATACATTCTGTCTGTTTCATTGAAATGAGCAGGGTATTCGCTATCGGCATCCAGTACTGCAACGACCATATTATTAAAAACAACAGGCACAACGATCTCTGATTTTGATTCACTGCTGCAAGCGATATGACCGGGAAATTCTTCGACATCATCAACGATGATGGTTGTTCCTTTTCCCAGGCCTTTCCACAAACGCCCCTTCCTTTTTTAATTCGGGTACAGGCAACAGGCCCTTGAAAGGGGCCCAATACCAGTTCATTGTTTTTTACCAAATAAAACCCTATCCACCACCAGCCAAACTGTTGTTTCAAACAAGCTGCAATATTGGCAAGATTGGCAACAATATCTGTTTCGCCGGCGATAACGGCTTCAATCTGAGCGATAATATTTTTGTATTTTTCCTCCTTGTTACCCGTTGAGAGGACAATATCTTCAGGCATCTTTTAAAAGTTTATTGATTAAAACCGGCTCATATCCCTTTTGTTTCAAAAAGTCCTGAAGTTTTCTTTTTTTGATGTACATGTTTTTCTCCCCTTTTAGTGTTTTTAGTTTTTGATGAAATAAATGAAGAAGCTTTTTCTCATATTCAACAACAT
>VERM01000357.1 GCA_018882645.1 Ferruginibacter sp. | reverse complement strand
GATGAGATACCTTATTTATTTTGTTTTATTTTCTCTCATTGGTTTATCCGCATTTTCCCAAAAAGGTAAAATAGAAGGGAAGATTACTGATTCCAAATCAGGATCAAGAATATCCTCGGTTACCATTGAAGTAGTGGAAACCAAACAAACGGCCGTAGCTGATCTTGATGGTAAGTACTTTGTGAATGTGGTTGGAGGTAAGAAATATTCACTGCGATTCTCTTCTGTTGGCTATTCTTCTAAAACCGTAGAGGAAATTGAAGTCCTGGCAGATAAAACTACCATACTGGATATCACTATGGATGTGGCCTCTAAAACGGAGGTAGGTGTGGAGATAAAATCTACTGCGCGCAAAGAGACGGTCAACGCCATGATATCCGTACAAAAAAATACGCCGGTTGTAGCCCAAGTAATCAGTGCGGAAGCCATACGCAGAAGTCCTGATAAAAATACGGGCGAAATTTTAAAAAGAGTGCCCGGTGCATCTGTTCAGGATGGAAAATTTCTTGTAGTGCGCGGATTAAGTGACAGGTACAACCAAGCCATGCTCAATGGAATATTACTCAGCAGTACAGAGCCCGACAGAAAAACTTTCAGTTTTGATATCTTCCCGGCCGCGATGATAGATAACATCGTGATGAATAAAACATTCATTCCGGAGTTGCCTGCAGAATGGGCAGGAGGATTGATTCAGGTGCAAACGAAAGATGTTCCATCATCTTCATTCTTTAACATACAAATAGGTACGGGATTCAATACCAATACCATTGGCAGAGACTTTCTTCAATCCAGGGGAGGTAAACTTGATTTTCTGGGAATTGAAGATGGAGCACGTGCACTGCCTTCCACATTGCCGCTGAGATATGCATTCAGTCAGCTGAATACTGCTCAAAAAGCAGAGTATGGGAAACAATTCAGAAACAGCTGGGCTCCTGTTTCAGGGGTGGCTCCTTTGAATTCATCTTTCCAGATCAATGGCGGCGGTACCACAACCGTATTCGGAAAAAAACTGTCTGCTAATTTTGCGCTGACCTACAATCAATCAAACAGGCGCATGCCTTTCGATAACAGATTCATTGCTAATAACAACGGCGACGTGGAGTTATTGTATTTCAATAATAAATTCAGCAGAGATGTGCTTGCAGGAGGTTTAGCCAATATGACACTTCAATTGAAATATAACAATCGCATTTCATTTAAAAATATCATCAATGTCAACACCACTGATTTTGTGATAGATCGTTTTGACGGACGCGATTATATCATCAGTGGAGGTGGAGTAGGGGACAGAGTGAAAGCGGTTGAAATAGGATTCAAACAAAACACATTTTTCAATACTCAACTGGTAGGCGAACATAATTTGCCTACAAACAATATTCGAATCAAATGGTATGGAGGTTTCAACATCCTTGACCAACATGTGCCTGATCAGCGTAGACTTTTTTATACACAAGAGGGCGATAATCCTACTGCTCCATATTATGCGCTTCTAGGGTTGGGGGCAGGTCAGAAAAGCGGAAGTATTTTTTATGCATCTCTCAATGACTATATCTATAATGCCGGGGGGGACGTAAGTAAATCATTCGACTGGAAAGGGAATAAACACACCATAAAAGCCGGTTATCTTTTTCAGGTAAAAGACCGTTTATTTAACAGTCGACCATTCTTTATCACTGCAGCAAGCAATGCAATCAAAGAGTTGCCTTTCGATAAAATATTTTCTGTTGAAAACTTCGGGACAGGCAATGATAAAATTCAATTTGATGAAATCGGTGGCAATGCTTTCCGTTATCTCGCCAACACCATAATGAATGCCGCATATCTTCAGTTTGATAATCCTCTTGGAGATAAATTCAGGCTGGTTTGGGGAGTACGTTTCGAAAGTTTTGATCAGCTGGTGGGAAGTGTAAGAAAATCAGATCCTCGTTTTGTGAATACACTCGTTCAGGATTTCTTACCCGGATTAAATCTGACATACAAGCCCAGCACCAAAACAAATATTCGTTTTGCAGTGAGTCAAACCTTGGTTAGACCTGAATTCCGGGAGTTGAGTCCGTTTGCATTCTATGATTTCGAGTTAGGGGCTCAAGTGGTAGGTAATAAATCAGCTCAAAGAACCAAAGTTTCGAATATTGATCTTCGTTATGAACTCTATCCCCGTGCCGGAGAACTTTTCACGATGGGTGCTTTCTTTAAATATTTCGATAAGCCTATTGAG
>VERM01000038.1 GCA_018882645.1 Ferruginibacter sp. | reverse complement strand
ATTGCAGAGAGATGCGCTTGGATTCTGTCCTTGAAAAAAGCCGTCTTATTTCTTAGTTCGTCATTTGATAGTTGCTGATATGCCGTAAAAAAATGATTGACTTTTTCAACAACCGGTAAGATTTTTTTTACATCCTTCTCACTTTTACTTCCGCCAAACAACTTTGATATGATACCTAACATATTTACCTTTTATATAAATGATATTTTCTGTCGTTGACTTACACCTGAATAACGTCATTCAACTGCACTGCGGACAGTCCGCAAAGGTAATGTAAGTCGGGGGTTATTCAAATTTCGGACTAAACCTATACTTTTTTGAAAAAACCTACTTGAATTTCACTACATTTCTCCTACCTTCGCAGGCAAAAATTACCCTTTTTTCACAGGAAATGGGAGTAAAAAAACAGTATAGTCTTTATGAGCGGTGCATTAAAAGAAGTTCGTAACAGAATCAAAAGCGTTCAGAGTACGCAGCAGATAACCAAAGCAATGAAAATGGTGAGTGCCGCAAAGCTTCGGCGAGCGCAGGATGCCATCACCCAGATGCGTCCTTATGCCAAAAAACTTCAAGAAATGCTCAGCAATATTGTGAGCAGCAGCGAAGGAGACATATCACTCGATCTTGCCGCCGAAAGACCCATTGAAAAGGTTTTGATTATAGTTGTCACCAGTGACAGAGGCCTGTGCGGAGGTTATAACAGCAACCTGATCAAACTTACCAAACAAACCATCAAGGATAAATATGCTGTTCAGAACAGTAAAGGCAATGTGCAAATTTTACCGATTGGTAAAAAAGGATATGAGCATTTCACCAAAAACGGGGTTAAAGTAATTAATACATTTTGGGATATTTTCACCCAACTAAGCTTCGATCGTGTGCAGGCCGCTGCCAAATATGCAATGAAAGAATTTGCCGCTAAGGAAGTGGATGCCGTAGAAATCATTTACAGTGAGTTTAAAAATGCAGCCTCTCAGGTATACATAGCTGAATCTTTTCTTCCTGTGCAGAAAGTGCAACAAACAGAAAACAAGAAAAAATCTGATTTTATTTTTGAGCCGGAGCAGTCTGTATTGATTGCTGAACTAATGCCGAAAATCTTAAACACACAGTTGTATAAAGCTATTCTGGATGCGCATGCGAGTGAGCATGGTGCCAGGATGACGGCAATGGATAAAGCGAGTGACAATGCAAATGAGTTATTGAAGTCGCTCAAAATCAGCTACAACAGAGCACGTCAGGCTGCTATTACAACAGAGCTGACGGAGATTGTGAGCGGCGCAGCAGCACTCAAAGGTTAAAAAGGTTTAAAAGGTTTAAGAGGTTTAAGGGTTTTAACCACAAACGATAAACGCGCGAAGCGCAAACCATAAACCAAAAACCATAAACCACAAACTAAAAAAGGAAATGGAAATTTCTGAGATCATACCACATATTGAAGCACTCATTTTTGCAAGTGAGCGCGCTTTGACATCGGCAGAAATCAATGAGCTTGTCAATACTGCTTTGGGGTTTATCGAAGATCGGGCCAGCATTGAACAGGTAGAGACCGCCATTCTAGGGATTAAGGAAAAATACAACACCGAGTTCTACTCTTTTGAACTAAAACAAATCGGTGGCGGCTGGCAATTTCTCACCAAACCTGAATATCACAAAACTGTGGCGTTGCTTAACGGTGATAAATTCATGAAGCGCCTTTCCGCAGCTGCGATGGAAACACTTGCTATTGTTGCTTACAAACAACCTATCACCAAAAGCGAGATTGAATCTATAAGAGGTGTCAACTGCGACTATGCCGTTCAGAAATTACTGGAAAAAGATTTGATTGTAATTTCCGGCAGAAATGAAGATGCTGTTGGAAAGCCTCTGATTTATGCAACCTCAAAATCATTCATGGATTACTTCGGCATCAATAGCGCCGATGAATTGCCAAAAATAAATGAGGTATTGATGGAAGAACTGGTTAAAGCCACCGTAATCAATTCTTCAACTGAAGAAATCTTAGAATCCAATCAAACAGACGAGTCGGCAAAAGAAGAAGTTGAAGAGTCAGCAAATGCAGATGAATCTGAAGTCAAACAGACAGATGATAAATCTTCTCAGGAAGAGTAAGCCTTGAATATTTTAAAACAATACATTACAAGGCATTATTCAATGCCTTTTTTAATTTAAAAAATAAAAATATCAAAAGTGGAGCAACTGACAAATGAAGAATTAATAAGTATCGCCAATGAATTTGGAACACCGGTGTACGTGTATCATGCCGAAAAAATTACGGCACAGTATGAAAAACTAAGCCGCGCATTTAAGTCAACCCAAGCCAGGATTTTCTATGCCTGTAAAGCATTAACCAATATCAACATCTTAAAACACCTGCTGTCATTAGGTGCCTGCCTCGACTGCGTGAGTATAAACGAAGTCAGAATAGGATTACTCGCAGGCTTTTCTCCAAAAAATATTTTGTTCACCCCCAACTGTGTGGACTTTAACGAAATCATCGAAGCCAAAGAGCTGGGCGTTAATATCAACATTGACAACATTTCCATACTTGAACAATTTGGGAATACATACGGGAATACATATCCGCTATGTATCAGATTGAATCCGCATATCATGGCCGGAGGCAATGTAAAAATTTCAACCGGACATATAGACAGTAAATTTGGTATTTCCATACACCAGCTCAGGCATATTGAAAGAATTGTAAAAACAACCAACCTGAATATCGAAGGCATTCACATGCATACCGGAAGTGAAATAAAAGACATCAATGTGTTTTTGATGGGATTGGAAGTGATGTTTGATGTTGCTGAACACTTCCCCAACCTCAAATACATTGATATGGGTAGCGGATTCAAAGTGCCCTATCAGCCCGGCGATAAAGAAACCGATGTTGAATTATTGGGGAATAAAGTAGCAGAAGCATTTTCAAAATTGGAAAATGAAACCGGGAAAAAACTGGAGGTATGGTTTGAACCAGGAAAATATCTGGTGAGTGAATGCGGGTATTTTCTCGTAAAAGCCAATGTAATCAAACAAACACCTGCGACTGTATTTGTTGGTGTTAACAGTGGCTTTAATCATCTGATCAGACCGATGATGTATGATGCATACCACCGAATTGAAAACATATCGAATCCGGAAGGCATACCAAGAATTTATACAGTAGTTGGAAATATATGCGAAACCGATACGTTCGCATGGGACAGAACTATCAGCGAAGTCAGAGAGGGAGATATCCTGGTGATGTACAATGCCGGCGCTTACGGCTTTGAAATGTCATCTAATTTCAACTCAAGACTCAAACCGGCAGAGGTAATGGTAAAAGACGGTAAAACCACGCTAATCAGGAAAAGAGATACACTGGAAGACATGCTGAAAAATCAGATTTATTAATAAATGTTATCGTTAGCCCACGGTTTAAACATTTAGCCCACGGTTTAAACAATTAGCCCACGGTTTAAACCGTGGGCTAATTGGCTGGTTGAGGGGTTTAGGAGTTTAGGGGAAATGAAAAAATATTACCCTAAACCATCTAAACTTCTAAACAATTAAACTTTAAAGAGAGGGGCTGGGGGTGAGGTCAAAACATAAGACGGCGACATTTCAAAGTGTTATCATTATTTGACAATCTCCCATTTATATGATTCTCCATCCTTGGTAACTTTTACGTCATAATTGAATGAAACACCGCCCTCGCTTCCATTTAGTGTACCCGTATAATTTTCATTACCAAACCTTATTCCAAAAATCTTAAACCTATGATCATGAAGACGAAAAGATCTTACATAGTTATATCGTGGATTGTTTTGAAATTGAGATTTCTTTTGAAATACAGATTTGATTTCAGTTTCTATCTTTGTTTGTAATTCTTTTAAATCATTCTCAGATCTATTTCTTAAAAAAATAATAACTACAAAAATTGAAACAAATAGTAACACACCTAAAATATTTTTTTTCATTTTTATGATTATTTGCTTTTAAAAAATTTTGCTTATTTCATAATAGTCGCTGTACTCTGAAATAAAGATAAAGAATAATTATCTAAAAAACATTTAGATTAAAATATACTTTTTGCGCCGGTCTCTGATAGGCCTAGTACTATAAAATAAAAATAAGGAACACGAAATAAGGAATAAGAATGTAAAATATAAAAAAGGGTTTCTTCTACTTTTTCAACTCCTTCAACTATTTTCAACCGAATTACAATCGCCGCTTTTGAAAACACAAGACGGCGGCACGAAAGTAAAAATAAGGAACACAAAATATTGAATAAGAAAGTCAAAGACATCGAATCTAGGTAATACAAGCCACTTCCTTATTTCTTATTCCTTATTTTTTTATTTCATATTTATACTATCGCCGCAGTCGATACTTCCGCCTATTTCACTCCTATTCCTTAAATTGCACAAATGATTGTGCGAGTTAGAAGCTTGAAGCACGTCAAAATCAATCCTGCAATATGGCAAAAAATTCACTGAAGAACGAGGCTCTGGAATACCATTCCAAAGGCCGACCCGGAAAGATTGAAGTCATCCCATCCAAAGAAACCAAGACACAAAGAGACCTTTCTCTTGCTTATTCACCAGGAGTTGCAGAACCTTGTAAAGAGATTAAGGAGAATCCAGATGATGTATATAAGTACACCGCCAAAGGAAATCTGGTAGGTGTTATCACAAATGGTTCAGCCGTACTTGGCCTTGGAAACATCGGACCTTTGGCAGGAAAACCGGTGATGGAAGGTAAAGGCGTACTGTTTAAAATTTTTGCTGATATAGATGTATTTGACATCGAAATCAATGAAAGCGATCCTGAAAAATTTGTGCAGATCGTAAAATCTCTCGAACCTACTTTCGGCGGAATAAATTTAGAAGACATCAAAGCCCCCGAATGTTTTTACATTGAACAGCAACTCAAAGAGCAGTGTAACATTCCGATCATGCATGACGACCAGCATGGCACTGCGATTATTTCAGCAGCAGCCTTATTGAATGCATTAGAAATTCAAAAGAAAAAAATCGAAAAAGTCACATTCGTAGTCAATGGCGCGGGGGCTGCAGCGATGGCCTGTATTCAACTCTATGTTTCACTCGGTGCCAAACTAAAAAACTTTATGTTGTTCGACAGAGAAGGTATCATATACAAAGGCAGACCGGAACTGGATGAAATGAAAAAACCTTTTGCCGTCGATGCAAAATATAAGGATTACACGCTGGCAAAAGCCTTTAAAGATGCGGATGTTTTTGTGGGATTAAGCGTAGGTAATGTAGTTACTGCGCAGATGATTAAATCGATGGCCAAAAATCCCATCGTTTTTGCCATGGCCAACCCGGATCCGGAAATCACATACGATGCAGCTACTGCTGTAAGAGATGATATCATCATGGCCACCGGTAGAAGTGATTATCCCAATCAGGTCAATAACGTACTTGGATTCCCTTACATCTTCCGCGGTGCGCTTGACGTGAGAGCACGTCAGATCAATGAAGCCATGAAACTGGCTGCAGTTAAAGCATTGGCCGAATTGGCCAAAACACCGGTGCCCGATATTGTCAATCTGGCTTACAATGAAAAGACCATTTCATTCGGCCCCAATTATATCATACCAAAACCAGTAGACCCCAGACTTTTATCAGCAGTAGCCCCCGCTGTGGCCAAAGCGGCTATGGAAAGCGGTGTGGCCAGAAAGAATATTACTGACTGGGACGCATACACGATTGAACTGAACAAAAGGTTGGGTCTCGACAATCAGCTGAGCAGAGCACTTGGCAACAAAGCCCGAAGAGATCCCAAACGAATTCTTTTTGCAGATGCTGAAAATGCGAAAATCCTTAAAGCCGCACAAATGATTGTAGAAGAGGACATCGGCTTTCCAATCTTGCTGGGAGATGAAAATAAAATAAAGGCTATTGCCGAAGAAAATTCGATTGACATTGAAGATATGCCGATCATCAATCCCAAAAATGATGATACCGAAGAATTAAGAAAATCATTCGGTGAAATCTATTTTGAAAAAAGAAAAAGAAAAGGTATCAATCGTTATGAGGCTTTCAAGGCCATGAGGGAAAGAAACCATTTTGGTTGCATGATGGTGGAAACTGGTGAAGCCGATTGTATGATCAGCGGACTGAGCAGAAATTATCCGGATACGATAAGGCCCGCCATTCAAATTATTGGTATCGAAGATGGTGTGAAAAAAATCGCAGGCATGTATCTGCTGTTTACTAAAAGAGGCCCTTTATTCCTTGCCGACACAACAGTAAACTTTAACCCGACGGCAGAAGAGCTGGCTGAAATAACCATGCTCGTTGCGAAAGAGGTGAAACATTTCAATATAGTTCCCAAAATTGCAATGCTCTCCTACTCCAATTTCGGCAGCAGCAATTCTCCTGATGCCATGCTGGTAAGAAAGGCAAGAGAGATTGTGAAACAAAAAAATCCTTCCCTGATTTGTGATGGCGAAATTCAGGGTATGCTGGCTTTTAACAAAGAAGTACTCAAAGAAAACTATCCATTTACGGAATTAATCAATGGTGAAGTAAATACACTCATCTTTCCAAATCTTTCTGCAGGCAATATTGCACATAACCTTTTGCAGGAAATAGGCGGAGCCGATAGCATTGGTCCGATTGTGCTTGGATTGAGAAAGCCGGTACACGTTTTGCAACTGGGTAGTTCTATCCGCTCAATATTTAATATGGCTGTCATTGCAGTGATAGATGCACAGGCAAAAAGCAAGACCAATGTGCAGGAAGAAATCAAAAAAAGCAAATGGTGGAAAAGAAAACCGAAATCAAATAACTGATAATTTTGCCGAATGAATTTTTTGGCTCATTTTGGAAGATACATACTCATGCTCAAAGGAATGTTGAGCAAACCTGAAAATGGAAGACTCTACTGGAAAGAGTTTATGAAGCAATGCGTTGACATTGGCATAGGCTCTTTAGGTATTGTTGTTATCATTTCTGTTTTTATGGGTGCTGTAAGTACGCTTCAAACCGCATATCAAATCAGCAACCCGCTGATTTCAAAATCCATCATTTCTCAAATTGTAAGAGACACAGTGATTCTGGAGTTTTCACCAACACTGGTCTGTATTGTACTTGCCGGAGTGGTAGGCAGTAAAATTGCAAGTGAACTGGGGAATATGAGGGTGAGTGAACAAATAGACGCTCTTGAAATTATGGGCATCAACACAAAGTCATATCTGATTATGCCAAAAATTGCTGCGGCCATCATAACGATTCCATTGCTGGTTATGTTATCAATGGCATTGGGTATTTATGGCGGAAGAATGACCGGGGTTTTCTCCGGAATCATTTCAGCAGAAACATTCGACAGAGGGCTTCTGGACAAATTCATTCCTTACAACGTGACTTTTGCCTTAATGAAAGCATACACATTCGCATTCATCATCAGCTCCGTACCTGCTTATTACGGCTATCATGTAAAAGGCGGTGCACTGGAAATAGGTAAAAGCAGTACCACATCTGTAGTGGTGAGTTGCGTCACCATTCTTTTTGCAGACTATATACTGGCTGCCCTACTTTTGTAACAATAGAATTTTTTTAATGAATGATTGAATTCAAAAATATTAGAAAAAGCTTCGGTCAAAAACTGGTATTGGATGGCGTGAGCCATATCATGGAAAATGGAAAGACCAATCTGATAATCGGAACCAGCGGCAGCGGAAAAACGGTATTGCAAAAATGCCTGGTAGGATTGTTTGAGCCTGATGAAGGCGAAATTATTTACGATGGTGTGAGCTTTACAGAAATGAGTGAAGATGACAGAAAAATGTTGAGACAACAAATAGGCATGCTGTTTCAGGGTTCCGCACTTTTTGACAGTATGAACGTAGAACAAAACATACGTTTCCCCCTGGACATGTTTACCAAAGATACCAAAGCTCAAAAAAATAAAAGAGTGAATGAAGTACTTGAGAGAGTAAATCTTTCCGGGAGCAATAAAAAATTCCCCTCTGAAATCAGCGGTGGTATGAAAAAACGAGTTGGCATTGCCAGAGCAATTGTACTGAATCCGAAATTTCTTTTCTGTGATGAACCCAATTCCGGACTGGATCCACAAACTTCCATGCTGATAGACAAGTTGATCTATGATATCACCAAAGAGTTCAACATGACAACCATCATCAATACCCACGATATGAACAGTGTCATGGAAATCGGAGACAATATTCTCTATATGAAAGAAGGGAGAAAAGAATGGACTGGGAATAGTAAAGACATCATCTTTTCAGACAACAAATCGTTGAATCAATTTATTTTCGCCTCTGAGTTTTTAAAAGACGCCAAACAGATGCGCATGATGGAATCGAAACGGGAGCAGAAATAAAGAATAAGGAAGTCTAAAGAAAGTAAAAATAAGAATTACCAAATAAGGAATAAGTAAGTGAAAAACATTTTTCACGATCGCCGATGTTGTATGAAAAATTTTGGAAAGTGTAAAAATAGAATCCCCGAATATAAACTTAAAAAAGATTAATTATAACCGTTGGCATCGGCTGTGAGCAAGTTGATGGATTTGATTTTCTGAATCGCCCTTTGTAGTCTATAGATGGTTTTACATAAGTAGCGCCGGCACCATCATCTTTGGTGCAGGAGAAGAAGAGTAATGGTAATAAACAGAAATAAAATTAACCTAATGTCATGTATTGAAATTTAACCGGAATAAGCTGAGAAGATTATTTACTGGTTGATTTATTTGAAGGCTTATCTTCTTTCCCCAGAAAATCCGCCCAGCCCTTCCAACCTTTGTTTTTGTAAGTCTTATCAGGATTAGAAGGAATTTCTTTAGGCTTTTTTCCGGAAGCTACAAGCTCTCTCCATCCAGTTGTATTTATTTTTAATTTTCTCGCATATTCTCTTGCCACAATATAGCTGACAAAGTCAATGTTGTACTGATATCCAATAAAATCTTCAAATCCTTTCCAGTCTTTTTTATAAGTTCTTTCAGGATGATACGGGATATCAAATGGCTTTTTACCCGACTTGCAATACCTAGCCCAATCGGCAAATGATTTTAAATTTAGTTTTCTCACAAATGCTTTAGCTTGGTTGTAACTTTTGTAGTTTGGTTAATCGTTTCAGTTTTGGTTTCTAGTACCGTCTCGCCGACAGGTTGTGATAATTGTAATTCTTTACCTATGGCCAACGGATTTGTAATCTTGCCTCTTAACGGACACCCTTCGCAACCGCCCGGATTGACATTGTTAAAGGTCTCGCAAGAGTGGGGTTTATCTTGAGTAGCTTGAGCTTTCTTATTCGTTGCTTCTCGGTTATACGTAGGATGATCTTCTGACATCATGTGAATCGCAGTATCACGATCAGAACAATGTTGTGCAATAGATAACCCAGAATACCAAATAGGCTCTGACAAAGTTTTAGAGTTCTCTAAGATAAACTTGATTTGATTACATCCTTTACCTTGTAAAGACTTAATAGCAATATCAGAAAACTTAGATTGGAAATTATCCAACTTCATCATCTTACGTTGATCTTCACTAAGTCCTTTAGGTGCAGCCTGTAATATATCGGCAAGACTAGGTTCTAGATTACCCAAGAACTCTTTAAATTCATCAAATACATAAATAGGTAAGTCTTGGCCAATTAATTTGGTAGGCGTTGGGGGCATAGTCTTTTGGTTGAACGTATCAGGACAACGTAAGAT
>VERM01000356.1 GCA_018882645.1 Ferruginibacter sp. | reverse complement strand
TATATGATATTTACAATCATATGTAGTATGGGAGGTTTTCCTATAGTTTTGCATCAAACAAAGATATCAAACTAAAGTCTTCGCCTAAAGGCGAGGGATTTTCCCCCAGAAGCAGACATTAATTGATCCACTGAAAACACCTTGTCTAATTCATTTTCTTTTTTAAAGTACTCACCTGCGTTTGCAAATTGGATACCAGATTGGCAAGCGAATTGACATCCCACCGCTGCTGACTCGCTACTTTACCGATGACAACCTGCGCATGCCAAAGCTCCAATATATCTTCCGTATTGATTTGATAAGGCTGGTATGCTGGATTGTCACTCTCTAAGGTTATCTTATTTTTACTTCTGTTGTTCTTAATGATTCTCTTATACACAATGCCTTCAGTTTTACTCACCACAATATAAGCCTGATGATTCTTTGTGTCTTCAATTGAATCAACCTTCGCACCCACGATAATACTGCCGCTAGGTGTCGGCAACATGCTATCACCAATGATTTCAAATGCACGGTAACTCCCCCCCGTTAGCATGGGCAATGTAAAAGTATTCAGCTCATCTATGAATTCACTGTCAGCGTAGCCGGTCATATAACCCGCAGCCGCCTTAATCGGAACAAAATGAATAACATTTCTGTCTGCCGCCCCCATCTTCATCATTCTTCTTTTCTGTAAATAACCTCCCATTTGTGGAGTGACTGAAAGATCTTTCAATAATATTTCATCTAGACTGAGTTTAAACATATCCGCAACAATCTCCAAAACCTCAAGTCGAGGATCAGCCCGCTCCTCCTCATATGCACCAATCAAGGAGCGTTTGATTTGAAGCTTATGCGCAAACTCTTCTTGCGTCCATCCCCGTAACTTACGGAGATATTTAAGATTTAATCCGGCTCTAGACATTGTAAAACTAATTTGATTAGTACAAATATACTAAAGTTTTTAGTTTTTCCAAATTTATTTTTTCAGTTATCTATCATATATAATACATTCTACCATTGATTTATTCCGGCATAGCGATTTAAACTTTTTAAAACGTTTAGGGATATTGACTAATTTTGTAAAAAAATAATTATGCAAGCATTTAATGTTGTTCATAGTCTCATCAGATGGGCCGTATTGATTTTTGGAATTTTGACCGTTATCAATGCAATCACCGGAATAAAAAATAAAAGAGCCTACTCTGCCAGTGACAATACGTATAATTTATTATTTATGGTTTTCTGTGACATCCAATTGCTTATTGGCCTGCTCTTGCTGTATTTTAATCACTGGTTCGATAAACTTAATGGAGGCATCGGCGAATTGATGAAAAACAGATACGATCGATTTTTTCTTATTGAGCACGGATTGATCATGATTATCGCCTGGATCCTGGTTCATATCGGAAGGGTTGCAGTGAAAAAAGCAGCTCCCGAAAAAAAGCATAAAAAAATGCTGATTTATTTTGGCATTGCCCTGCTATTGATTCTCATTTCTATACCTTGGCCATTTAGAGCAGAAATAGGAAAATCTCTGTTTATCTGGATAAAATAAAATGCTTTTATGGCAAAAAAAAATGAGCCGGTAATTCTGATTACCAATGACGATGACATAACCTCTCCCGGAATTCGCAATCTGGTAGAGGCAGTGAAAGATTTTGGAAAAGTGGTGGTGGTTGCTCCCGACAAACCTCAAAGCGGCATGGGTCACGCCATTACCATAGGTTCCCCTCTGCGGATGAATAAAATGAATTTATTCGGCGAGATCGAAGCATGGCAAACAACAGGCACACCCGTAGATTGTGTCAAACTTGCTGTTGATAAAATTTTACACCGAAAACCAGATCTCTGTCTCAGTGGAATCAATCACGGCGCAAATCATTCTATCAATGTCATTTATAGCGGAACCATGTCTGCCGCTATGGAAGCTGCAATTGAAGGTATCCCTAGCATTGGCTTTTCTTTACTCGACTACAGATACGAAGCCGATTTTGAGCCATCCAAACAAAAAAGGCAACAACTTTCTTTCACTTTTTGAAAATATTTTCATTAATTATATCAACACTTTAAAAGAAAACGCCCGCGCCGACAAAAAAACACTTTTCAAAAAGCCTTTTTTCAGGCAAGCTCGTCGAGCTGGATCCAAGCCAGCGGAACCCTTTTGGAGAGAAAAATGACCAAAAAGCCAAACCTGCCTGCAGTTAAGGCAGAGAATCAGGTCGCTGCTGTCGGCGGCGACTTTTACG
>VERM01000355.1 GCA_018882645.1 Ferruginibacter sp. | reverse complement strand
ACTGTCCGTCGCTTCCCAATTGATTTGTTCCGGGATTTTGTTGGGGTCTAGAATGACATCAATGGTGATAGTTGATTTTTGCATCTACATTCATTTTTTGCAAATTTACAACCTTTATTTTTGCTCCGGTGTCAATATTTGATCCCACAACAAACCGATTTGGAAAAGATTTTGTTTATAAAGTTTTTGTCCATTTCTGCTCAATTCCTTTTTCAGCTCTTCGTCCTTGTACAGTTGCATTAATTTTTCAGCTACCGATTTAGGTGTTTTTTCGGCATACAATGCAAAATCTGAAAAATTGGATCTGAAATAATCGTGATTCGGTAATATCAGAACGGTTCCCATAGAAATACTAGCTTGCATGGTCCAGTATATTTTCTGCTCGTCTGGTAATATGATTGCAGCATAAGCCGAACCTATAATTTTTCTTTGTAAATCAGCATTTGCTGTATTCAAACAAACTACATCTTCTTTGTGTTTGTAATTGCTGAGCATGGAATGCAATCCATTTTCCTGAGTATCTCCGTTAAGTATGAGCATTTTCATGGAAGATTTCTGCCATTTTTTAAAAACGGAGAAGCCCCTAAGTATTTCTTTTATGGTTTCAGGGGAACTTCCGTTTGCATCAAAGAAGAAAAACTCACAGTCGTTGGTGTATGTTTTTTTTTTCGATTCTTTTTCGATGTATGACAGTTCATCTGTTTTTTCGCCAATACCCGGGGGGATTGTGAAGACGAGATTATGATGTGGATGAAAGATTTTCTCGACCTGATTTTTTATAAAATCATTCGGAACAATGATATGAAATTTATTTTCAGCGCTGTGATTTCCGATGACTTTTTGGGAGCTCTTTTTTAACAATCTGATATGATCAGCGGATTCCACATAGAGAAATTGTGTTGCCTTTATTTTTCTGTTGAAAATTGTTTTTTGTGAAAAAAAGTAATCGGTTTTTAAGTTGTGTAGAAATCCGGGGAGTTTAACTGAATACCAATATGTACTTAAAATGTTACTTACGGGTTTGATTTGGATATATCGGATATTTTTTGCCGCCTCAACAGGGATATTGAAGTTCTTTTCCGTTAAAAAAATAAATTGATGAGAAGGATGATTTTTTGCTACAAAAGAAAAAGTTTGATGGAAATAATCATTATTTAGTTCGTATGAAGATTTGGATTTTACGATATCAATGACAATGTTCATGCTGTTTATACAGAAATTTTCCGGAAAATTATGTTTTATTCAATGCCTGATATCAAGGTTTGAATATTTTGCTCAAAGCGAATTACTTAAGTACTTTCAACTTAATGGTTTCTATCCTTGTTTCGTTTACATTCAAGATGTCAAACTCAAAATTACCGATGATGATCCGTTGTTTTTGTTTAGGAATGGCTTCATTATTTTGAATGATGTATCCGGAGAGTGTTTCTGCTCCGTTTATCCCCGCGAATTTCAACCGGTACTTTTTGGTGATAAAATCCAGTTCCAGTCTGCCACTGAAAATATATTCATTCTGTGCGATTTGTTTGTCAACGAACGTTTCTGCCACGTCGTATTCGTCTTCTATTTCGCCGAAAATCTCTTCGAGCAGATCTTCCATAGTTACGATGCCGGCGGTTCCTCCGAATTCGTCAATTACCCATGCGATGCTTTTTCGTTCTTTACTGAATTTGTTCATCAGGTCGATGGCGAGCATGGTTTCCGGAACAGTGGGAATGGGATGCAGGATTTCGTTGATGGTTGAGGGGTTTTTAAACATATCCAGATGATGCACATATCCGGTGATGTTGTCAATGTCTTTATCGTAAACTACAATTTTGCTTAGTTTTGTTTCTTCAAATTTTGCTTTTACTGTATAGATGGAGGAGGAGCTTTCAATCCCTTCTATTTCTTTTCTGGGAATAAGACATTCTCTGATTTTTCTTTCTCCAATGTTCAATGCATTTTCAAAAAGTTCCTTATTGATTGAGGAAGAATCTTCTTCTTCCATTGTTTTGTTTTTATTAATTAGATGGTCTATATCCATTTTGCTGAACGCTTCCTTTTTTTTACTCAATTTGATATTAAATATATACACCAAAATCCATTCTCCCATTGCAACCATGATTTGAGTGATGGAGCCGAGTAGCCAGTAAAAAGAATACGCAATGTATGCAATGCTGTTTAAGCTCAACATATTGCTGCTTTTCGCTTTAAATAAAGCTCTGCCTGCAAAATCGACAGTGAGAATAAT
>VERM01000037.1 GCA_018882645.1 Ferruginibacter sp. | reverse complement strand
GCCCTACACCCTTCAAAATGCAGCCGGCAAATCTTTTCTGGAGCCTGTATATCCATCTACAGAAAAATTAAAAAGCAAAGGACTTAATGGGAAAGCCATAGGCAAATTAACTCAGGAGCTTTTTAAAAAAATTTCCGAAACCGATTTGCCCGAAAATCTTCCGGTTGACATTATTCAAAAATTTAAACTGCTGAATCGATATGAAGCATATAGACAAATTCATTTACCTGAATCTTTGAATCACTATGAACAGGCACTGAGGCGATTGAAATTTGAGGAATTCTTTTTGGCTCAGTTGAGTATTCAAATGATAAAACTCAATCGGTTAAAATCAGTTAAAGGGATAAGATTTGAGAAGGTGGGTGATTTTTTCAATTCTTTTTACAACAACCATCTCCCATTTACATTAACCACTGCACAAAAAAATGTGCTGAAAGATATTCGAAGGGATACGGCATCCGGAAAGCAAATGAATAGATTGTTGCAAGGAGATGTGGGCAGCGGAAAAACAATGGTGGCACTTCTGTCTATTTTAATCGCTGCAGACAATGGATACCAAAGTGTACTCATGGCTCCAACAGAGATATTGGCGCAGCAACATTTCAATACTATTTCTTCTCAGCTGGAAAAGCTCCCGGTGAATGTAAAGTTGCTTACAGGATCAACCCCTGTAAAGGACAGAAAAGTTATTTTACAAGGCTGTGAGGATGGGAGCATTCATATTCTCATTGGTACCCACGCCATAATAGAAGATAAAGTGCTTTTCAAAAATATAGGTTTTGCTGTTGTGGACGAACAGCACAAATTCGGCGTGGCTCAGAGAGCAAAACTTTGGAAAAAAAATACCGTACCTCCCCACGTTTTGGTTATGACGGCAACGCCTATCCCAAGAACACTGGCACTTACGGTTTACGGCGATCTGGATTGCAGCATTATCGATGAGCTTCCACCGGGAAGGCAACCGATAACCACCATTCACAGAAACGAATCTGCACGCCCACAGGTTATGGATTTTATAAAAGAACAATTATGTCTGGGTCGTCAGGCATATGTCATTTATCCATTAATAGAAGAGAGCAGTAAGCTGGATTATGAAAATCTCATGAAAGGGTATGAAGAAGTTAAATCATTTTTTCCCGAACCTAAATATTGGGTGAGCATGGTGCATGGCAAACAAACCGCCGAACAAAAAGAAACCAATATGCAACGGTTTTCAAAAGCCGATACACAGATTCTGGTGGGTACCACCGTAATAGAGGTGGGAGTAAATGTTCCCAATGCCTCGGTAATGGTAATCGAAAGCGCCGAAAAATTCGGTCTTTCCCAATTGCATCAGTTGAGAGGAAGGGTGGGACGTGGTGTGGATAAAAGTTATTGTATTCTCCTGACAGGCAATAAGCTTTCCAATGATGCAAGAGAGAGAATGAAAATCATGGTCAGTACCAATGATGGGTTTAAAATAGCCGAAAAAGACCTCGAATTGAGGGGCCCCGGTGAGATCGAAGGTACCCGGCAAAGCGGTACTCTCGAATTCAAGTTGGCAAGTATTGTTGACGATAAGCCGGTTCTGGAAATCGCCAGGTCTGAAGTTGAAAAGATTCTCGCATCCGATCCTGAGTTGCTTCAGCCCGAAAATACCTCCCTAAAAAACTATTTATCCCTAAGAAAATCCAATATCCGGTGGAGTAAGATAGCCTGATGCTGCTATTCGTTAACATAATGATAAAGCCTTGTTTTTCTGAACAAAGTCATGAAACTTTACGTTATAAATAAGCTATCTTGTTAAAAAAATTAACTGTTGATTATCAAACGCAACATATCATTTGTATGTATCTTTTTTGTGCTGATCGTTTTGTCTTCCAAAAAGCTCAGTGCACAAATCGAATTTGTCGAAAACAAAGGGCAGTGGGATGGTGCCGTTTTGTACAAAGGAAATTTCAAGACGGGATCTTTCTACATTGAAAAAAATAGTTTTTCTGCTCTGATACACAATGCGGATGAGTTCAAACAAATTGCACAGTTGATGCATGGCAATCATGACTCACCTCTGCAGATGGATAAAAAAGTCATTCTTCATTCATTTCATTACAGGGTATCCTTTTTGGGCGCTTCCGATAAAATAGCTTCAGCTCCCGAAAAGCCTATTCAATCTATAAATAATTATTTTATCGGCAACGACCCGTCCAGATGGGCTTCAAATTGCCGGCTCTTTCAGTCAGTTACATGTAAAGATGTTTACCCCAATATTGATATCAGGTATTACACGGAAGGAGAGAAGTTAAAATACGATTTTATTGTTCATCCCGGCGGGAATGCTTCTCAGATTGCGATGAGATACGATGGGCCTTCCTCCATTTATGTAAAGAAAAAGGAGCTGATCATTAAAACTACTGTCGGTGATATTAAAGAATTATATCCATACAGCTATCAGCCATCTTCAGAAGGAAATCAAAGAGAAGAAGTAGCATGCAAATATGTGGTTCGGGATAATGTTGTGACGTTTGATTTGAAAAAATATGATCCAACGAAAATATTGGTGATTGATCCATCCATTATTTTCTCTTCTTTTACCGGAAGTGCTGCAGATAACTGGGGTTATACCGCTACGCCGGGTCCCGATGGTTCTTTATTTGCAGGAGGGGTCTGTTTTGGTGAAGGCTTTCTAACTTCTCCGGGATCTTATCAAAGTGTATATTCAGGCGGAGTTGTGGAAGGGGCTCTTCAGGGACACGATATAGCGATATTCAAATTCTCGCCCGATGGAACCAGAAGAGAGTACGCCACTTATCTCGGCGGAAACGGAAACGAACAGCCGCACAGTATGATTGCTGATGCAAATGGAAACTTAATCATCGCGGGCAGATCTTTCTCCGGTAATTATCCAACAACCATACCATTGATTGGTAGCGGTGGAAATAATGATATTGTGATTACCAAATTGAATGCTACCGGTACCGGAATCATCGGATCCGTAAGAATAGGTGGTTCAAATGATGATGGCGTTAATATCAGATCCAAGTACGAGCCACCGGATGGTGCCGACAGATTGCGCAGAAATTATGGAGATGATGCACGCAGTGAAGTCATTTTGGATGATGCCAACAATATTATTCTCGCCTCTTGTACTCAATCTTCCAATTTCCCTGTAAGAGGGGCATCTCTCAACGCATTGGGACTTTATGGCGGGGGATTTCAGGATGGGCTTATTTTAAAATTCAATTCCAATCTTTCTTCCTACATATATGGTAGTTATTTCGGCGGAAGCGGCGATGATGCCTGTTTTGTAACTTCCATCAACCCGCTTACAAAAAATATTTTCATTGCAGGAGCAACTACCAGTAATGATTTGCCCGGAAATAAATTTTCAGTCATATCTCCCTCCAACAACGGAGGTGAAACGGAAGGATTTATTACACAGGTTCGTTTAGACGGTACCGGTATTTTGAAAACATCCTATCTTGGAACTTCCGGAACCGATATTGTTTACGGATTGAAATTTGATAAAAACGGATTCCCATACGTAATGGGAACCACAACCGGCTCCTGGCCTGTAATTAACGCTACTTACAGTATCAGTAGAAGCTCTCAGTTTATTGCAAAACTTAACCCTGATTTTTCTTCATTTGTGTACTCTACTGTATTTGGTAATGGAACGGCTGCTCCCAATCTGTCTCCCATTGGGTTTCTGGTCGATCGCTGCGAAAATGTATATGTTTCCGGATGGGGTGGCGGTATCAATGTTTTTAAAAACTATACCACAGGAACTACCAATGGTCTTCCTCTAAAAAATCCGTTGTCGGGAATATCTGCACCAGATGGGGAAGATTTGTATTTTTTTGTTTTGAAAAAGAATGCATCCGAATTGTTGTTTGCCTCTAATTTCGGACAGTTTCAGGGAAGTGTTGGGGATCATGTGGATGGTGGTACAAGTCGATTTGATGAGAATGGCGTCATTTATCAGGCCATCTGTGCCAATTGCAATGGAGGTGCCGTTTTTCCAACTACTCCCAATGCCTGGAGAAGATTAAATGGAAGTTCAAATTGCAATGAAGCCGCCGTGAAAATTGAAATGAGTTTTTCCGGTGTAGTCGCTGGTTTCAGAGCAACCATAAATAACGTTCCTTATGACACCACCGGATGTACTCCGCTTACCGTCAATTTCAATGACACTTTACAAAAAGGAAAAACATTTTATTGGGACTTTGGAAACGGGCAAAAAGATACTACCTATGCCCCCGATTTTGCAACAAGCGCTACTTATAACACCGCCGGCACCTATACCGTAAGGATGATAGCAGAAGACTCAATGACTTGCAACATTAGAGACACTGCATATTTAAAAATCATTGCATCCAATAATAAAGCCGATTTGAATTTTACTGCAGTGAAAGATCTGCCTTGCACCAGTCTGAATTATTCTTTTGTCAATAACTCTGTTGCAGTCAATGCTGCTTTCGGACCGAAAAGTTTTGTGTGGGATTATGGCGATGGTTCACCACCCGATACAGCTTTCAATGGCAGTCACATTTTTCCTGCCTTAGGCACTTATACTGTTAAACTGACCTTAATTGATTTAAAGTTCTGCAATGCCCCTGAAACCAAATCCATACAAGTAAAAGTAGATCCTCTGGTAAAGGCAAAGTTTAGCACCCCAACGGCAGGATGTGCTCCATATACGGCCAATTTCATCAATCAATCTGGCACTTCAGATGTGACATGGTTATTTGATGACGGGACCCGTACAAATACTGAAAATCCATCTAAAACGTATTCTATACCGGGCACCTACCGGGTACGGTTAATCGCAAGAGATCCCAACACCTGCAACAAGGCCGATACATCGGAGTTTGTCACAATAGTTGTCTCCGGAAAACCGAGGGCTGAATTCACATGGCAGCCCAATCCTCCGATATCCAATACACCCACCAATTTTACGAACCTGTCAACAGGAGCCGTAAAATATGAATGGGATTTCGGGGATGGAACAAGTTCTTCAGCAACTGATCCGTCGCATCAGTATACTGCGACCGGAACTTTTTCAGTTCGGCTGGTTGCTATTAATCAGTTTAATTGCACCGATACGTTTAGGTTAACTGTTCAGACTTTGGTTTCTCCATTGCTGGATATACCCAATGCGTTTACTCCCGGAAAGTTTGGACCCAACAGTACGATTAATATAAAAGCTTTTGGCATCTCCAGGTTGGAATGGAGAATATATAACCGATGGGGTCAGCTGGTTTTTCAGACCAATGATTTGAAAATCGGTTGGGATGGAAAATTTAAAGGTAAAGATCAGCCCATGGATGTTTATACTTATACCCTTGAAGCTGAATTTACAGACGGGAAAAAAGTAAATAAAACCGGCGATATTTCGCTGCTCAGATAAATTAATTGAAACATAATTCATACATATTACCCCGATTGTCGAAAAAAAACTTTTTAGGATCATTGTGTATGATAAGAAAGTATTTCCTATTATTATCAATTGCACTTAATTATTCATTGAGCGGTATCTCACAGGACTTGCATTTCTCTCAGTTTTTTAATTCTCCATTAAGCACTAATCCGGCCAACACAGGATTCATACCTGATGCCGATTACAGGATCGGCGCCCATTTCAGAAGTCAGTACAGCAATATCATGTCATTACCCTACAGGACTGTAAGTATATTTGGAGATGCTCAGTTGATGCGAGAACAATTGCCCAATGGCTGGTTGGGTGTGGGAGGTTTGTTGCTTAGTGATGTTGCCGGCAGCGGGAGTCTCCGCTCTAACAAAATTTACGGATCTGTTGCATATCATCAAATGCTGGGCAACAACAGTCTGTTGAGTGCAGGATTCAATCTGGGATGGGTCAATAAAAGGATAGATCTGAGTTCTTTAAAATTTCCAGATCAGTTCGACGGAAGATTTTTTGACAACAGATTACCCACCAGCGTTGTTTTCAGCAATACCGGCGTGAGTTATTTCGATTTGCAGGCCGGATTAAACTATGCGTATTATCCTACCGACAAGATTTATATCAATGCAGGCTATTCCATTCATCATGTGAATAATGCTCAAGAATCTTTTTTTAATGATCCATCTTCCAGAGGACGAATTGCCATGCGACATATAGGTTTTGTCAATGCAGTAGTTAAAATCAGTGATGAGATTATTCTCAGTCCAAATATTTATTACACCAATCAATCTAAATCAAGTTCATTGATGGGTGGAATGCTGCTGAATTACAATCTTTCGGCATTCGGAAATAAACAACTGATAGGAGGTCTTTATTACAGAAATAAAGATGCATTTATTCCAATGCTTGGATTTCAGCTGGGTCAACTTAAATTTACTTTCAGTTATGATGCAACGATGTCTTCACTTCGAAACTTCAATCAATCCAGAGGTGCGTCAGAGTTCAGTTTGATAAAAAGCGGCATGTATTCCAAGAGTAAAGACAGGCAGTCGCTTTGCCCCACATTTTAATTATAATTATATCTCTGTGACATTATTTTTTTTACGAATTTTGTAGAAAAATATCCTGATGCACACTGGAATTGCAGATAGGTCTGGTTTTGATGAACTGATAACTGTCTTTCAGAAAATATTGGGCGTTTCATTTGTTTTTATTGATGAAGAAAGTAAAAACAAGTACGCACATGATGAAACTGAAAACCTTCATTTTTTGCCGGATATAGTGTTAAAACCACGAACGGCTGAAGAAATCAGTGCCATCATGAAGATTTGCAATGAGCGGAAGATTCCTGTTACACCCAGAGGCGCGGGAACAGGATTGAGTGGAGGAGCTTTGCCGAATCGGGGAGGGGTGCTGATTTCATTTGAAAGGATGAACAGCATCATTGAAATTGATGAACGCAATCTTCAGGTTACTACCGAACCCGGTGTCATTACTGAAGTACTGCAAAATGCCGTCAAAGAAAAAGGGCTTTTCTATCCGCCCGATCCCAGCAGTAAAGGAAGTTGTTTTATTGGCGGAAATATTGCCGAAAACAGCGGTGGCCCTAAGGCTGTAAAGTACGGAGTGGTAAAAGATTATGTTTTAAATCTTGAAGTAGTACTTCCCAACGGGGATATCATATGGACCGGTGCCAATGTGCTTAAAAATGCCACTGGCTATAATCTTACTCAATTGATGGTTGGAAGTGAAGGCACGCTCGGACTCGTTACCAAAATAGTATTGAAATTAATTCCTCATCCCAAGCATGATTTGCTGATGTTGGTGCCATTTAATGATCTCGAAAAAGCAGGGGCCGCTGTAAGTGCAATTTTCAGAGCAGGGTTCACGCCCAGCGCTCTTGAGCTTGTTGAAATTGATGCGCTTAAAATAGTCAGCAGTTTTGTTGATAGTACAGTCGTTCCCGTTAGTGATGATATGCAGGCTCATCTGATTATCGAACTGGATGGCAATCATCTTGATACGCTGATGAGTGAAATGGAGAAAATCGCGGAGGTGTTGACGGAGTTTGATTGCGGTGAAGTGTTTTTTGCCGATGATGCACAGCAAAAAGCAGAGTTATGGAAATTAAGAAGAAGAGCTGCTGAAGCAGTAAAACTTGCCGGTTACACCATTGAAGAGGATACGGTTGTCCCTCGTGCGGAGTTGCCTAAATTAATCAGAGGAGTCAAGGAACTCGGAAAAGAGTATGATTTCAAAGCGGTTTGCTATGGTCATGCCGGTGATGGTAATTTGCATATTCGCATCAAAAAAGAGGGGAGTATCTACAGTCTGAATAACCAGGATGTTATTCCCGCGCTCAGAGCGTTATTTAAACTTGTCAAATCATTGGGAGGGACTATAAGCGGGGAGCATGGTATCGGGCTTATTCAGAAAGAGTATATGGATATTGCTTTTGACGAAACAGGCATGGCGCTGATGAGAGGAATTAAAAAAGCATTTGATCCTAATCACATACTTAATTGCGGTAAAATTTTTGATCTAAAATAATTGTTATGAAGATTCGAAATATTCTCTGCTTATTTTTAGCATTATCTTATGTCACCTCTTTTGCTCAGGAAGAAGATACTGAAGAAGGCAATGAAAAGTTTTTCAAAAAAGAGAATCTTTTTACGGGGGGAACATTGAATCTTTCTTTCGGCAACAGAATTACCAACATAGGGGTAAGTCCATTTTTTGGATACAGTCTCAACCGCTATATAGATGTAGCCGGAACGATCTGTTTTAATTATGTTTCGGAAAGAGATGCTTTTGTTGTTGGCGATAAGCTCCGACAAACAATATTCGGCCCCGGTGCTTTTGTGAGGGTTTTTCCATTTGATTTTGTTTTCGCTCAGGTACAATACGAATACAATATCATGGCAAACCGTTATTCCACTGCTCCTACTTCTACGTTCAACATAGGCAATCCCAATTTTGATGCTCATTCTCTTCTGGTTGGAGGAGGGTATACCAATGGTAAGTTCTATCCTACTCAGAAATCTTACTACTATTTTTCAGTTTTATGGGATGTAGGTAACGCCATATATTCTCCATATAAAGACAATTTTAGAAGATCCGTTCCTATCATAAGAGCAGGGTTTAATATCGCTTTATTTCAGGGATATGGCAGAAGAAGACGCTGATTGCTATGATTGAAGCTCAGCATCATCTATACATTATTTTGCCTATCTTCAAAACTTATTACTCAAATTAATTTTAAATAAACCACATGACGCCGGTAATTCTTTTTTCTTTTGTCATCGGCTATTTTTTGTTATTACTGGCCGTCGCATGGTACACATCCAGAGGATCCAACAATCAGTCTTTTTTTATTGGCAATAAGAAAAGCAACTGGATGCTGGTGGCTTTTGGTATGATAGGTACTTCACTGAGTGGAGTCACTTTTGTAAGTGTTCCCGGGGGAGTGGGCAAGGGAAATTTCTTTTATTTTCAAATTGTAATCGGTTATCTGCTCGGATACTTGACTATTGCATTTGTATTGCTCCCGCTTTATTACCGGATGAATCTTACAAGTATCTATACGTATCTTGAAAAAAGATTCGGTGTAAATGCACATAAAGTCGGCGCTTCTTTTTTTATATTATCCAGAACTGTAGGGGCGACTGCCAGATTGTATCTTGTCATCAATATTTTACAGATTTTTATTTTGAATAAGCTAGGCATTCCTTTCATAGCAACGGCTTTTGTGATATTGCTGATGATTCTTCTATATACATTTGAAGGAGGCGTAAAGACCATTATTTATACCGATACGCTTCAAACTACGGGTATGCTTGTGGGTTTGGTAGTTTGTATAATAGTCATCATCAAGGCCCTCGGAACTGATTTTTCAGGAGCGTTAAGTATGTTGAATGAAAAAGGCTATACTTCTGTATTCAATACGGATGTACGTTCAAATTCATTTTTTTTAAAGCATATCATTGGAGGCATGTTTATTGCAATAGCTATGACCGGCCTGGATCAGGAAATGATGCAAAAAAATATAAGTGTCAACAGCCTCAGGGATTCACAAAAAAATATGATGTCTTTCACTGCTGTTCTTTTGGTTGTGAATTATTTATTTCTTTTTTTAGGAGGAATTCTTTACTTATATGCGTATAAAAATGGCATTAAAGCCGAACCGGATGATTTGTTTCCCACGCTGGCTTTGAGCGATGCATTCAGTGGTACCATAGGTGTGCTTTTTATCATCGCACTGATTTCCGCATTATTTCCCAGTGTGGATGGCGCCATCACCTCCCTTACTTCCAGTTATTGTATTGATATACTGGGTCTCAATTCC
>VERM01000354.1 GCA_018882645.1 Ferruginibacter sp. | reverse complement strand
TTACTATACAGCGCAATTGTATGCTTCGCTTTTTTTTACAAAAGGGAAAATATGTGGCGAGTCGAATATTGTGGGGAATGATGAATTTACTCTGAAAGATAAATCCGGTATTGAAAAGCATAAAGAACAACTCAAGATGTTGTTTTTCAACCCCGGAAAGAAAATATCAGGACTCCCGTTTATGAGTAGTAAAACTGCTTTGTTTGATGACGATGTGGCATCGAATTACGAAATGATAATTGATTGGGAGGAACATAATGGGGTCGATTGTTATGTATTCAGGCAAAAAGTAAAACCCGGAAGAGAAGGACATGTAATTGTGGATAACATGACAACCTGGTTTGATGAGCGCAATTTTGAAGTAATGGGGAGAAATTATGCATTATCATATAATGCGGGCGTATATGATTTTGATGTCAGAATGGAAGTGGAAATGACCAATTATAAAGGGTACATAGTGCCGAGTTTGATTCGTTATATTGGCAATTGGAATGTATTGCTAAAAAAAAGAGAAAGGGGGATATTTACGGCCACTTTGTTTGATTTTGAGTAGAAGAAAATCAATCCTCAGCATTTTTAAACTGACTGTATTTTCTCCATTTATCAATTGCTTGTTTCATGTCTTCCGGCAATTCACTGCTGAACAGCATCTGTTTTTTTGAAGTGGGATGAACAAATCCAAGTTCTTTTGCATGCAATGCGTGACGCGGACAAATCGAAAAACAATTGTCTACAAATTGCTTGTATTTGGTAAAAACAGTTCCTTTTACGATTTTATCTCCTCCGTAAAAGTCGTCATTGAATAAAGGATGTTGTATGTACTGCATATGAACCCTGATCTGATGCGTTCTCCCTGTTTCCAGTCTGCATTCCACAAGGGTAACATAATTGAATCTTTCAAGAACCTTATAATGCGTGATGGCATCTTTGCCATAATCACCTTCCGGATAAGCGGTAAATAATTTTCTGAATCGCTGATGTCTTCCAACGTGGGCAACGATTGTGCCTTCATCTTGTTCGAAGTTTCCCCAAACCAGGGCAATATATCTTCTGTGAACGGTGTGCTCGAAAAACTGTCTGGCCAGGTCGCTCATCGCTTTCTGTGATTTGGCCATGACCATCAGCCCGCTCGTATTTTTATCAATCCGGTGAACCAGTCCATAACGGGGGAGCGTTGTATCATCCATTTGCGGATTCGATTGTTTTAAATGAAATGCGGCAGCATTGAGCAAAGTCTGATCCGGATTTCCGCTACCGGGATGCGCAACCATTCCTACGGGTTTATTGATTACGAAAAGATCTTCATCCTCATAGATGATGTCCAATGGAATATCCTGAGGGACAATCTCAGAAGATTCGGGCGTTTGATTGTCATAAATGACAACTTTATCACCAGCTTTGATTTTATAATTGCTTTTAATCGGACGGTCATTCACAATCACCAGTTCATTTTCTATTGCCTGCTGAATTTTGTTTCTCGTGGCTCCTTCAATCCTTGCCATAAGAAATTTATCAATACGAAGCGGTTCCTGGCCTTTGTCAATTGTTAATGAAAGTTTTTCATATAGCTCATCCGAATCTGTTATTTCTTCATCTGATGCTTTGATCATTTTCTTTAATTTAGGGAAAAGCGTTTTTGCTAACTTTGCAAATTAAAACAAACCTTTGGATAAGCAACCGGTCATATTTACAGATTTAGGAATCATTGAATATAAAAAGGCCTGGGATTATCAGGAGGATTTGCTGCAGAAAAATATTTTCATCAAGTCTGAAGCACGAAAAAATACCCCTGAATTAAATCCACGAGTTAAAGACACAAAATCATTTACTCTTTTGTGAACACCCTCCTGTATTTACTCTTGGGAAGAGTGGCAACATTGAGAATGTGCTTCTAAGCGATGATGAACTTGAAGCCAGAGGGATTGAGTTCTTCAGAACCAACAGAGGAGGGGATATTACCTATCATGGCCCGGGTCAATTAGTGGTTTATCCAATCCTCGACCTAGAACAGTTTTTCACAGCTATCCATAAATATATTCGATTTTTAGCAAAATTAGTGAACGAGGGGCATTGTGAATGGTCTGGAGGAAATATAATAGCCGAATACGATGTAAGTTGAGCTATTTGTAGAGTTCATGATGATTTTTATAGGGAGCCTTTCAAAATATTGGTGAAATGCAATTATCTGGAAGTGTTACTTACAATAACTTCAAAGCTGCAAATACATATACAGGAAGTACTATCC
>VERM01000353.1 GCA_018882645.1 Ferruginibacter sp. | reverse complement strand
GCATACCCCACTCATGAGTGGCGCGAATGCGATTCACGGTGTTGTAATCATCGGTGCCATCATCGTAATGGGAAAAGCAGAGGCTGACAACTATATCGCACTGATTCTTGGATTTTTAGCTGTGGTGCTCGGCATGCTCAATGTGGTTGGAGGCTTTGTAGTAACCGACAGAATGCTGGAGATGTTTAAGAAGAAGAAGTAAAAAGTAAAAAGTAAAAAGTGAAAAGAAAAAAGTAAAAAATGGCCCAACATATTCTTACCATCTCTTACCTCATCGCCTCAATTACATTTATTGTAGGGCTGAAAATGCTTTCCAATCCGGCAAGTGCAAGGAAAGGTAATCTGCTTGCTGCAGCCGGAATGGCGATTGCAATTTTTGCTACGATTTTTTTATATAGAGACAGTGAGACCGGCACTTATTTACACAACCATATCTGGATATTCGGCGGTCTTCTTGTCGGCGGAATTGTGGGTACATTGGCCGCCAAAAAAGTAAAAATGACTGCCATGCCGGAAATGGTAAGTCTGTTCAATGGTATGGGAGGCGCTTGTGCAGCATTGATTTCATTGATTGAATACAATCATATCTCACACATCATTTCGTCTACCCCAAACAGTGATATTCATTCGATTCAGCCAACAATTTTAATCATAGCAATAGGCTTAATCATCGGATCTGTTTCATTTTCAGGAAGTATCATTGCTTGGGGAAAATTGAATGGTAAAATAAAAGACTTCAGCTTTGCCGGACAAAACATTTTAAACCTGTTTATTTTAGCGATTGCCTTAGGCGCAGCCGGATATGTTGTTGTATTTCCACAACATCAGATAATATTTTACTCAATACTTTTATTGTCTATCTTATACGGCATTCTGTTTGTACTTCCCATTGGAGGAGCAGATATGCCCGTAGTGATTTCTTTATTAAACTCATTTACAGGTGTTGCTGCAGCCTGCGGCGGTTTTTTATATGATAATAAGGTGATGCTAACCGGAGGTATTTTGGTGGGTGGAGCAGGGACGCTGCTTACCATACTGGTGTGTTAGGCAATGAATCGCTCTCTTAAAAATGTATTGATTGGCTCATTCGGAGGTGGATCTGCAACTGCTTCCGGCGGGAACACATCCGGTGCGGGAAGCTATAAAGAAATCAGTCTCAGCGATACCGCCATGATCATGAGCTATGCCAACAAAGTGATGATTGTTCCAGGGTATGGACTGGCTGTTGCACAGGCGCAACATACCTGTCACGAATTGGAAAAAATTCTTACTGAAAAAGGCGTAGAGGTGAAATATGCCATTCACCCTGTTGCGGGGAGAATGCCCGGGCACATGAATGTACTGCTTGCTGAGGCAGATGTAAGCTACGATAAACTTTTAGAAATGGAGCAAGCGAATGACGAATTCGCAACTACTGATGTTGTATTGATCCTGGGAGCCAATGATGTGGTGAATCCTGCTGCCAAGACAGATCTAACCTCTCCCATTTATGGGATGCCTATTCTCGACGTAGAGTTGTCTAAAAATGTAGTCGTCAATAAAAGAAGTATGAAACCAGGTTATGCCGGAATTGAAAACGAACTCTTCTTCAAACCCAAAACATCTATGTTGTTTGGAGACGCTAAAAAAGTATTGCAGGATCTTTGTGCCGAAATAAAAAATATATAACGACTACCAAAGCAAATATTTATCCATCAAAATGCCTATTGTTCTTCCTTCAGATTTTTTATTGTCTGTTAAAGATGTAAAAGGTTTCAATGTGGAAGATTTTTTAAAAGCACATCAATCTCCAAATCCTACTGTTTCCGTCAGACTGAACCCCAATAAAAATTTCACTGCAGATAAAACATCTCTCCATATTGAAGAGCCTGTTGCCTGGAGCAGCATGGGATATTATCTTACAAAAAGACCCTCCTTCACGCTTGACCCGCTTTTTCATGCCGGCGCCTATTATGTGCAGGAAGCCAGCAGCATGTTCCTGGAAGAAGTAATGAAACAAACCTGCAATTTACATAAAGATATCAGGGTACTCGACCTCTGCGCTGCGCCGGGAGGAAAATCGACTTTAATACAATCTTTAATTAGTAAAAACAGTCTTCTTGTTGCCAATGAAGTCATCAAATCAAGAGTAAATATTTTATCTGAAAATATTACCAAATGGGGGGCATCAAATGTCATCGTCACCAATAATGATCCTATCAACTTTCAAAAACTTCCGGGATTTTTTGATGCAATAATAATAGATGCAC
>VERM01000352.1 GCA_018882645.1 Ferruginibacter sp. | reverse complement strand
AGCTGTATGAGGGCAGCAGGAGAAACGGATAAGTCACGTTTCGCGTGTCTAGCGTTTGGTGTTTTTTATTTTTACATCAATTCACCCTGAATAAGCTATTTTAACGAATTCATATTACAATCAAAGAAATGCTCATGCCCACTTTCAAGAATTCAAAGGCTTCACAAATCACATTTTTACTTTGCTATTCGTATCTAAAGTGTCCATGCAATTGTTCTGAGTAAATTTAATTTAATATCGCATTTTACTTGTATTCATATCGTATCTCATCAAGTGTTTTTTCAATTTTCTTTTTCATCTCATTTTTACTCATGTTTGGAAAAATAAGTATTAAAAGTCCCAATAACCAAATTATTATGCCAACGATTGTTAAAACCCAGGCAAGAGTGGTCATTTTAGCTTCATAGTTTAACTCAATAGTATATTTTCCGTTTTTTTCTCTTATTGATCCGTCAATAGTTGATTCACAACTGAAATTATTGTATTTCTTGGCATCAATTTTAATTTTCCCGTTATCATAAATATCAACAGGTCCAATATTCTCTAAAAAATCTTGAATTTGTTCCGTTATTTCATTTAAAGGCTTTTCAGATTTGAAGCTGGTGCTTGATGAACCATCAAATAGTCCCATTTTGATTAAGGTTTATAATTTAAAAATGATTAATATATTGGATGAAGATACCACTATATTTTTTAGAAAATGTATTGATATCTAACATTTTTTTCTACTTGAATAATATCACTATCCATCAATAACCCCTCTAATGTTGAAGATTATTGTATACATTTATTGTGCTATTTTTTTCTAAATTTTAATAAAATGAATAAATATAAAATTATCAATTTTTATTTGATATTTTTTTTCTTAATCCTCACATCTTCCATTTCAATTGGACAAAAACAAGTAAAAATTGGTAAACAGATTTGGATGAAAGAGAATCTGAATGTTGATCGATTTCAAAATGGAGATGCTATTCCTGAGGCAATAACTCATGAGGAGTGGATGAGTGCCGGAAAAGAGGGGAGACCCGCATGGTGCTATTATGCTAACGACCCTATAAATGGTAAAACATACGGAAAGCTTTATAACTGGTATGCAGTGAATGATCCCAGAGGGCTGGCGCCCAAGGGTTGGCATGTACCTGAATTTAGGGAGTGGTCAATGCTTGCTGATTTTTTGGGAGGAGAAAAAAAGGCCGGAACTCAATTAAAAAGCAAACAAGGCTGGAAAATGAATGGCAATGGGAACGATAAAAGTGGGTTCAATGCTTTACCGGGTGGTTCTCGATATGGAGATGCGGTGTTTGATGTCTTGGGTTTTTATGGTTTCTGGTGGACTTCCTCCCACGCGATTGATTTTAATGATCTTGCAGCTTCAGTGGCATTAAATATGACGGATGGAAATGTAGTATTAGAAAACTTGAATAAGTATCGGGGTCTTTCTGTGCGTTGTGTAAAGGACTAGAGGATTTTACCAGAGAGCGGCTTTGGGAATCGGAGAAATATCTCTTGAAGCCTTTTCTTAAGATGATCTAAAAGGGCAATGTGTTCAAAAATAGTTGGTGATTTTTCCGAAAAAAATAGTTACATATTTTTTATCACTTCATCTGCAAACTCACTGGTTTTTAAAAGCGTCCCTTCTTTCATGAGATTATAGAAATCAATTGTCACAGTTTTATTGCGAATAGTCCTTCCCACTGCATTGGTTATAAGTTCCGCTGCATCGCGCCAGCCCATGTATTCCAGCATCATCACGCCACTGAGGATGACACTGCAGGGGTTCATGGTGTTGGTATTGGCAAAACGTGGTGCCGTTCCGTGGGTCGCTTCAAAAACGGCATGGCCGGTGGTGTAATTGATATTGGCGCCGGGCGCGATACCAATACCACCAACCTGAGCGGCCAGTGCATCACTAATGTAATCACCGTTGAGATTGAGCGTTGCAATCACACTATAATCCTGAGGTGCCAATAGTGCTTGTTGTAAAAAATTATCTGCAATGGCGTCTTTGATAATGACTTTGCCCCCAATTGAACTTATTCTCATTTCTTCATTGGCTACAGACTCTCCGCTTTCTTTCTTTGTTTTTTCCCATTGTTGCCAGGTGTAAACGTCTCCCGCAAATTCTCTTTCAGCCAATTCATATCCCCAGTTTTTAAATGCCCCTTCTGTGTATTTCATGATGTTGCCTTTATGAACGATGGTAACAGAAGGTAATTTATTCTCAATGGCATAGTTGATTGCAGCACGTATAAGT
>VERM01000351.1 GCA_018882645.1 Ferruginibacter sp. | reverse complement strand
GCCTAAAACCAAATCAATAATCAAATTTGGTGCAAATAACCTATTAAATCAATATTATTACAATGCCATTGGCAACTCTCAGATAGGAGGGCTATACTACATTAGTTTTGGATACAATGTATATTGATTCGTTTTTAAAACATCAGATGAATTTAATTTTTGTATTTAGTTTTACATCGATTTTTTTTAAAAAATAAAAATAACTTTTATGAAATCTAAAATAATCCAGGGGTTGATGGCAGCAGTCATTTTGTTGTCTTCTTGCAATAAGGAGCCTCAGGTAATCACTGAAAACACCGTGAATCCTCCCGCAGGCCCAGCTGTAGGTGAAGTATTGGATGGTAATGACAATGACAGTCTTTATTTCAGGCTGGTAAACAGAGCTGGTCAAATCAGCTTGATTAATGATAAATCCAAATCCTTTACCTTATTTGTACCGGATAACAACGGGATTAAACCTGTATTGGTAGGATTGGCTGCTCAGGCTGGTATTACAATACCATTGCAGGCTCCCGATGCTGTTTTCTCAGCTTTCATATCACAAATTCCGGTAACTGTTGCAACGGCTTTGGTTCAATACAATATCATACCTCAGACCATAAAGTCTTCCGGTATATCTAACACATTCCCTAATTTTTCTTATCCAACCGTTTTCAATCCGGCGCCCAATATAAGCAGTTTGGCCAGATTGAATACTTACCCCTCTACAAGAAATGGGGCATGGTTGAATAACATACCCATTACGGGAGTAGACCAAATGGCATCCAATGGTGTAATTCATCATACGGCTACATTGGTATTGCCGGGTAATCGCTATTTGTGGGACAGAATCAGCACGGATGATGAGCTGACCTATCTTAAGGCGGCCATTTTAAAAGCAGATGAGGGTGCTCCTGCGGCTGAGTCGCTACAGGGTTACCTCAGTAGCTTTGGTCCTGATTTTACCATATTTGCGCCTGTAGATAATGCATTTAAAGAAACATTAACCGGTTTAATCACACAGGTTTTATACAACAATGGCAATGGACTTCCATTAGATCAGGCATTTTTACAAGCCTCCGCACTGGCCTCAACACCCGATGTTTTCAGCAACCCCGCACTGGCAAGTGTACTTACACCGCAGACCGTAAAAGGAATCGTTGTATATCATGTTCTAGGCAAAAGAGCTTTTACCAACAACTTCCCTACAACTCAAACATCATACCCTACACTGTTGAATACGGTAGTCAGCAGTCATCCCGGTCTTAAATTACAGGCTACTTTTAATCCGCCCAGCCCATTTGTATCTGTTGCAACAGTGAAAGATGTGTATAACAATAATGCTGCTGCCAATATCATCATCAACTCAAGCCCCTTAACGCCTGATCCTTCAGGAACAAGCGATCAGAATTTCATCAACGGCGTTTTGCATAAAATAGACAAAGTACTTCTTCCTCAATAATCAAGTTATCAAGCATAATAATTAAAAATGGCTTCTTTTACGAAGCCATTTTTAATTTATGGGGTTAATTTGATTTCAAATAATTTCGGCCATCTTTTTCCTGTGACATAAAAGCTTTTTAATGTGCTGTCATATGCAATGCCATTCAATACATCGGTTCTTTCAGGAATTTTATATTGCGGTTGCAATAAAGAGGAAAGATTTATTCTGCCTACAATAAAACCATTTTCAGGATTGATTTTAACTATGTATTCATTTTGGTAAACATTGGCATAAATGAACCCATCAACATACTCCAATTCGTTTAAAAATTTTTCCGGTCCATTATTGTCTTTCACATTCAGAATGCTTACTATTTTAAAATTGGCAGGGTCAACAAAATACAGATTGGAAGATCCATCACTGATGATCAGCTGTTTGCCATTATGCGTAATTCCCCAGCCTTCATGAGGCCAATGCAGCGTATCAATAGGATTGTCAATGTTTTGCTCATCATACACAAAGACAAGATTATTCTGCCAGGTAAGCTGATAAATTTTATGATTAAAAATGGTAGTACCCTCGGCAAAAATATTATTGGTACCCATTTTATTGATTTTCTCAACTTTGCCAGACTTAATTTCTGTTATCCTCAAAGAAGAGTTGACAAAATCACCCGTACTCTCCAATAATTTTCCATTAAACAATTCAAGTCCTTGGGTATAAGCAGCAGTGTCATGAGGAAAAGTATTTGCCAAAGTATATTTAATTTCAGTCGGTTTGGGGATCCCGGAATACTCAGTATTATCTGTTTCTTCAGTTGTACCGTTGCAGGAAATCAGAAC
>VERM01000036.1 GCA_018882645.1 Ferruginibacter sp. | reverse complement strand
ATTACAGACCTCTTGCGGACCCAACACTTCAAAGCTTCCTCCCTGATAGGGCGGTTTGTAAATTTTTATTTTCTCCGTAACCAATTGTCCGAAGTCTTTATCGGGCGTAACCATATATACTTCATAACCCTCTTTTTCTGCCTGTCTGGCCAATGTACCAATGATATCATCTGCTTCATATCCATTCATCTCCACCACAGGAATATTGAAAGCGTTTACAATTTTTTTGATGTCGGGAATAGCAGACAGAATATCTTCCGGCGCCTCTTGCCTGTTGGCTTTATAATCCGTAAAATCAGTATGACGCTCTGTAGGGCCTTTCGAATCAAAACACACAGCCATATGTGTGGGCTTTTGATTGTTGATGAGATCGATAAGGGTATTTGTAAATCCAAACTGTGAATTGGTATTTCTGCCTTTACTGGTAATCCTGGGAGAACGAATCAGGGCATAATAAGCTCTGAAAATCAAAGCCATCGCATCCAGTAAAAATAATTTTTTCTGCATCCGTTAAAAGTAAAACAAAAGCCTGAAAGATTGGGAGAGAAATCGGCAACTCCGTTAAAATTTATTGCCAATATATGCCGGCAACATCGCTCTCCAGGTGGGCCAGTCATGTTTCCATTCATGTCCCCATACATCTAGGTCGTGGTGAATATGCTTGCTGTTCAGTATTGCGGAGAATTTACTGGATCCACCCGGATCTTCATAAGCTCCTGAACCCGTGACAATATGTATATGCTGACTTCTGCGAATATTATCCAAATACCATTGATCGTTTAAATTGGGAACGTAATGTACTGGTGAATTGAAATATACCTGATCATCAAAGAACCCTTTAGAATATTCAGATAGATCATACACACCGCTCATTGAAATGACACCATTGATCAAATCCGGTCTTTTTAAAAACAGATTCATACTGTGTAAAGCTCCAAAAGAAGCACCGCTGATAATCAACGGCGTATCCCAGGAGGTGCTGTTTTTAATAAACGGAACTACCTCGTTATGGACATAATCATTGAACTGATTGTGACGAATGGCCTTGTGTTCACCCATCATATTATTATTGAGCCAGCTTTCATTGTTGATGCTGTTGATCGAATACACTTTCAATTTTCCTGCATTGATAAAGGGTGATAGAGCATCTATCAGCTGAAAACGCTCATACTCCAGATAATCAGCCGCAGCAGTAGGAACCAGCAGCAGGGCAAAGCCATAATGTCCATAAGTTACAATCGGCATCTCTTTACCCAAAGCAGGACTAAACCAGCCACTTATCTCTCTTTTCATATTAAAAAATTTAATTTTTATTATCCGGCATCAAATATAGTACAAAGATTTGCAGAAGTTTGGCCGCAAACTATCAATAGCATGATTTTTTATTTAAGTGCCCGTGAATTAACATTCCTTATTTATGAGATTAGCGGTTTTACTCTATATTTGCTGCAGGTGTTTTTCATAGGTTAGCAACGGCCAGCCCTGTTTAGGGCAGGCCTCTTTTTTAAAATTGTATCGAAGGAGATTGGATGTCATGATAAAATAAAAAAGTCCACCTTTCTCTTTTCCCCTCTTCCCACCATTCAGATCTGAGTTGCATTGTTTTTTTACCATCATAATCATATTTGGCAACAAACCTACTTTTCATTTGCTGCAACTGAGGGGCATCATCGCCACCGAAAAAAATGGTTTGGCCCTCTTCATGTATCCAATACACCAGGTGAAAAGGAGAATGTGCGGAAGTCATTCTATACGTGATGTAGTTGTCAATCACTCCCTCCCTTTCAAGCAATATTATTTTATCTGAATCTTTCAATAATGCAAACATCTCAGGGATGTAGGATGCTGTTTTGTTTTCCAGTGCAAACGCAAGCTCTTCGCGGTTTACATAATAAATCGCATTAGGAAAACTCAGAAAAGATTGCTGTAAAACTTTGTCATGCTTTCGAATTCCGCCGGCATGGTCTTTATGCAAATGACTTAATAAGACCTTTGTCACACTCAGAGGATCGATATCGTTATCGATAAGATTTTGATGCACCTGTAAAATACCGTTGTCATTGGCAAAGCCTAATCCCGTATCCAACAGTATAACATCTTTTGCGGTTATAATCACAAAAGGCTGAATTTCCACCAGCAAACTACCTGTAGGTCGCTGCTGTAACTCATCTTTGTTTTTATCAAAAGGAATGAAAGCCTTTGTCTGATCAATGGTAAAACTTCCCTCGCTGAGTGGTATAATTTTCATAATAGTTATTGCTGTAAAACAAAAGAACTGATGAATTGTTTGCAGCGGCTTCTTTTATCTCAATACCATTTGCCTGTCAGCATCCAGTCTTACCAAAATGAATATTAAAATTGTAAATGTCAGTAAAGATGATCCGCCGTAACTCATCAGAGGAAGCGTAATGCCGATTACGGGGGCGAGACCAATGGTCATGCAAATATTGACTGCAATATGAAAAAATAAAATGGCTGCTACTGAATACGCATATACGCGACTAAATGGGGAACGTTGTCTTTCTGCAATCATAATGATTCGCAACAACATCGCCAGATATAGCAGCATGAGGATAGTACAACCAACAAATCCGAAATTTTCAGCCAGAGAGGTAAAAATAAAATCAGTATGCTGTTCGGGCACAAAATCTCCCTGCGTTTGCGTTCCCTTTAAAAAACCTTTTCCAAAAAACCCACCCGACCCGATGGCTATTTTAGATTGTTTCACATTGTAATTTTCCAGATCTTCACCTGTTTTTTTGGACTTTAGTTGAACAGTTGTCAATTTATCCTTGGCGTCACTAGCATAGGGATTGTCTCTGCCGACAAGACTGAAAATTCTGTCTGCTTGGTATTTTTGAAAAACATGCTTGAATAAAAAGGGCACTGCAACACCAATAAAAAAAGAACTCAATGCCCAATAGGTTATGATAACCATAAGCAGAGATTTTTTTCTTTTGATTTTTCTTTTCAAGACATAAATAGCCATTGCGGCAATTATAGCGAGTACAACGATGATTGGATAGGGCGGAAACAATAGTGCGGCTACCAACAATACACCTGAAAGAGCCCCTATGATTAAATAAATGGGTGGGAATCCCTCACGATACATGGGAATCAAAAAAGAAAAATAAACAAGCGCTAGTCCGGTTTCATTCTGGAGAAGTGAAAATGCAACAGGAAGAAAGCAGATTCCGGAAGCAATAAGTTGAGATCTGGATTTTGAAAAATCAGTTTCGGGCCTAGACAGATATTTGGCCAATGCAAGTGACGTGAATATCTTACAGGTTTCAACCGGCTGAAGATTCATGAATCCCATCGGAATCCAACTTTTGGAGCCATTCACGGTTTTTCCAATCAGGAAGGTCAGTAACATCAGAAAAATACCGAGCACATATAACAAATTGGGAGTTGCAGTAAAAAATTTGCTGTCGGTCAGTAAAATGAAGATGGCCAGAACCGCACAAATCATCAAATAAATGAACTGTTTGCTGTAATTCAATTTAAAAGCCAAAAGTCCTTTAAAAAAAGAGGTATTGGATCTGTATTCCACTGAATAAATACATAATAATCCAATAAATGCGATGAGTGCATAAAGCCAAACCAGCATCCAGTCTCTGCCTTTTAATTCAACCGTTTTATTTTGATTCATGTTAAAAAATTTGAACACTGAACAATGCCTAAATACTGTCAGCCACCTCAGGCAGTTTTGGTTCTTCTGGTTTTATGGCTTCTACTTTTTTAATGCTGTCCGTTAAAGGTCTTTTAGGTTCAGTTGGTTTTTTCAGTTTTAAACTACTAAGCTCTTCTTTATTAACAATATCATCTTCCATGCCCAAAGTGTCTTTAATAATCATTATGTACCCTTTGGATATAAGATAAGCCGAATCTTTTGAATGTCTTAATGAATCCTGTCTTCTGATTTCCGCAAAAATTCTTGGAGGCATCAGATTTAAACCGGAAAGCTGCTCTATTCTTGCGAGCCGGGCTTTATCTGTTATGGAGTCTTTAAGATATTTCTCAATCATAAGACCAACTATTGGTGCTGCATAGGTACCGCCGAATCTACCACTGTTTTCAACTACGCACATAATGGCAATTTTAGGATTATCTCTTGGAGCAAAGCCACAAAAGAAAGAATGGTTTTGTTGTTTCACCCCTCTGTAATAATTTTCCACTGTTCCTGTCTTTCCACAAATCACAATACCCTGCACCTTGGCTGCCACACCTGTTCCCCTGGTGACAACGCCTTCCATTCCATCATGCACCGCTTCATAAATGGAGTCAGGAATAGCTGGCGGAGCAACGCGCTTCTGATATTTATCAAGCATCCCAAATTTATCACCGCCGTCTATTGAATCGACAAGATGTGGTATGTAATACCATCCCTTATTGGCAATGAATGCCATTTCATTGGCAACTTGCAATGGGGTTACATCCACTTCTCCCTGTCCAATACTTACGGAACGAAAAGAACAAAAATTCCATTTCCCCTGACCATATACCTTGTTAAAATACTTAGGAGAAGGAATATTGCCCGACTTTTCAGATGGTATATCAACACCGAGCTTATGTCCCAGCCCGAACGAATACATGTAATTGTCCCAATGAGTCAAAGCACTGTCAATATTTGGAAATTTAGGGTTATTGATTACCCTTTGCATCACATTGGCAAAATAGGTATTGTCTGAAATGGTAATAGCACTTCGCAAATCGAATGTGCCATAATCGAGACATCGCATGGGCTTACCTGTACCACATCCGTAAAAAGCCCCTGAACAAGAATACTTGGTATCTGTAGTGATTACACCTTCATGCAATCCGATAAGTGCCTGCAATGTTTTAAATGTGGAGCCTGGAGAGTATGTAGCGCTTACAGTTCTATTCAACAGGGGTAGAGCAGGATTCATAAACAATTCTGAAAAGTGTTTTCTTCGATCGCTTCCTGTCAGATAATTTGGCTTATATGAAGGTGCACTTACCATGGCCAGAATGCCCCCGGTTTTAGGATCAATTGCGACAATCGATCCCAATTTATTTTGCATGAGTTTTTCTCCCAACTCTTGCAGTTCAATATCCAGAGAGGTATAGAGATTCTGACCGGCTACAGCAACCGTATCGTACTCTCCATTTTCAAGCCTTTCAGTAAGTCTGTTTTTATTGTCTCTTTTCCAATATTCAATACCGCGTTGACCCATCAGTACTTTTTCATAACTGCGCTCAAGACCTGTCATACCAGCATAATCCCCCGATACATAACCTTCATCGGGATGTTTCTTTAAAAAATTGGAATCAACCTCTGCAGTATATCCGAGCACATTAGCTGCAGCGTCATAGGGATAAGATCTTACGGAACGCTCCTGCAAATAAAAAGCGGGAGCAAATTTGTGCATAGACTCTCCAAGCATGGCTGCCTTCTGATCGCTCAGTAGTGCTTCAAATACCGAAGGCCTTGATCGTCCGTTTTTAACAATGACTTCAACCATTCTTTTTTGAAACATAGCAGAATCCAAATCCAATAGCTTGCAAAGCTGATTGACATTGATATTTGTTACTTTATTGGGAACGACCATCAAGTCATACACATTGGTATTCTGAAGGATAGGATTTTTATCCCGGTCAAAAACAATCCCTCTGTCAGGATAAACAACTTTTCGGAAAGTACTTTGATCTTCCGCGAGATTTCTGTATTTGGATGTGATAACCTGTAAAGTAAACAGACGAATAATGATAACAATGAAAAGTGAAATAAAAACCAACCGTATGATGATTCTTCTTGATTGATTAAAGTCTGCCACTTGATTAGATAATTTAAAATAAACTTTCTTCGCAAATCCCTATAACAAAAATACTATACTGTATTCGTTCTGAATTTTTGTTTTCTCGGTAATATCAATTCTATAGCCAGCAGTATGCACAAGCTGATAACGGTCGTCAAAAGGGATTTAAGTAAAAAATATCCTATGTTACCAAATTGCCATGACTCCAGCATGTAAAGCCAAAAGTTGTGAATAAATATCAGAAGTGTTAGATATAAAAGATAAGGAGATTTGCCCCCCATGCTTTTGAATGAAGGTTCATCATAATTCATTTCAGCGCCTTTCTGTGGTATCATCAAATTCATTAAAAATGGGCGCAGATAGGCAATGAGCACACAGGATGCAGCATGAAATCCGGGGTGATGCCTGAAGGCATCCAGCGTAAGCCCAAGCAGAAAGGCCAAAAAAAGCAATAGATTCCTATTGATGTTGAAGGGCAGCCATAAAATAAAAACAAAATAAAAATATGGAGTAACCAAATGGTGGAGACGTACCTTATCCAGAATAAACACCTGTATCAATATAAAAAAAACAAATCTCAGTGTATATTTAAATAATTTGCCCATTTCAGAATAAATCAATTTTCTTTTTTTACTTTCTTCAGAATATCCGAAACGCCTTCCTGATAGGCATTATCCAAAACATATACATACTCCAGATTATAAAAATTTGTACTTGTACGCAACTGAAGCTTGTAATTGTTCGAACTTTTTTCTAAAAGCACATCTTTTACTATACCAATTCTAAGCCCTTTCGGAAAGGTAGTACTGAATCCACTGGTTATCACAGTATCTCCTTTTGTCACTTTTGCACTTTTTGGGATATTCAAAAGCGTGACCATATTAGGTTCAATCCCATCCCAGCTTAAAGATCCCGTCTCTCCTCCTTTTATAAGCTTTCCGCTGATATGACTGTCCTTGTGCAATACACTCATTACTATCGCGTAATCATCATTTAATTCAGTGATGATACCCACTACTGCACCATTCACATCCACTACTCCCATTCCCTCTCTTAAAGATCCTTTCTTACCTCTGGATAAAACAATATAGTTATTCACCTCATTTACAGAATTAGAAATCACACTTGCGGACAGGTAAGTATACTTTTTAAATTTTAAAATCGAATCCACCCTTATCGAATCTACAACCAACTTGGATGATGTGTCAGGAAGATGGTAGTTTTCTTTTAATTTATTGTAAAGCGATTCGTTTGCCTTCACCAATGAATCGTTGATATCCTTGAGATGAAAATACTGATGAAATTTGGCATATTTGCTATTAGCCATTCCTGTTAGATGATTGAAGCTGTTTCCAAATGCAGCATGATGGTATTTACTATACTGCACAATGAAATATACAGACAATACCTGCAACAACAGGAAGAAAAGGAAATTAAAGTGCCGCCGAATGAAGAGAAAAATATTTAGCACCTACAGAATAATATAATTGTTGATTTAAAACACCTTTTGAGATTAAAAAATAAAAACTGCTATCTCATCACAAACGGGAATCGATCATAATTTTTTAATGCAATCCCTGTACCTCTAACCACACTTTTAAGTGGATCATCTGCAATATGCACCGGCAATTTGATTTTGTTGGAGATTCGCTTATCGAGCCCTCTCAATAAAGATCCACCTCCAGTGATGTAAAGACCACGACGATAAATATCTGCTGCAAGTTCGGGCGGTGTAGTTTCAAGTGCTTTTAATATGGCCTCCTCAATTTTGTAGATACTTTTATCCAAAGCCTCTGCCACTTCCTGATAACTAACCATCACTTGCTTGGGTATACCGGTCACAAGATCGCGTCCGTTTACGGGAATATCGTCCGGTGGATTATCCAATTCTTTCAAAGCCGCACCAATCTGAATTTTTATTTGCTCCGCTGTTCTTTCACCGATGAGCAAGCTATGGTATCGACGAAGCGCTTCAATGATATCGCGCGTGAATTCATCACCGGCAACACGAATACTCTGATCGCATACAATACCGGCAAGCGCAATCACAGTTATGCCGGTAGTACCTCCGCCTATGTCTATAATCATATTGCCAATGGGCTCTTCTACATCTATACCTATGCCAAGCGCTGCCGCCATTGGCTCATGAATCAGGTAAACCTCTTTAGCTCCTGCCTGTTCGGCACTATCTCTCACCGCTCTTTTTTCCACTTCCGTAATACTGCTGGGAATACAAATCATCATACGCCAACTCGGTGCAAATAAAGGCTTGCGGGGATAAACCAATTTGATCAATTCTCTGATCATCAATTCAGCAGCGTTAAAATCAGCAATAACACCATCTCTCAATGGACGAACAGTTCTGATGCTCTCGTGCGTTTTTTCGTGCATCATCAATGCCTTCTTTCCCACAGCCAGAAGGGTCTTCGGGTTGTTTCTGTCCAACGCAACGATAGACGGCTCATTCACAACCACTTCATCATTATGAATAATCAAGGTATTTGCTGTTCCTAAGTCTATTGCGATCTCTTGAGTAAAAAAATTAAAAATGCCCATATAAAACTAAAGTCAATTTAAAAAGGTAATTCAGCAAAGTTGCCGTATTTTATTGGATTTTTTCGATGACAAAAAAATTATTTTCAAACATTTTAGAAACAGATGTGTGAACGAAAAATCAGTCAAAAAAGGTTAAAATCATCACTTCTTCTACTTAAACTCATACCCTATGTCCTTTCTGAAGTAAATGTCATCAAAATGAATTTTTTCTAGGGTTTGGTATGATTTTCGGGCTGCCTTATCGATATCTTCCCCAAAAGAAGTTATAGCCAAAACCCTTCCGCCATTGGTCAAAACCTCATCTCCGTTGTTTTTTGTTCCGGAATGGAATACAATACTTTCCGATTGTTCCTTTAATCCGCTGATGATTTTACCGGTTTTGTAGGCCTCCGGATACCCTCCACTTACCGCAACTACGGTAGCTGCAGAACGAGGATCTGTATGCAACGAACATCCGCCAAGATCTCCTTTTGCAGCTGAAAGCAATAATTCAAGCAGATCGCCTGTAATACGCGGGATGACTACTTCTGTCTCCGGATCACCCATTCTGCAGTTGTACTCAATTACAAAAGGCTCCCCATTAAAGATCATCAATCCAATGAACACAAAGCCTTTGTAGTTGTATTTCTCTTTTTTTATGCCCTCTATTGTAGGCTCAACAATTTTTTTAATGATTTTTTCACGAAGTACAGCATCAAAAAACGGGACAGGACTAATAGCTCCCATTCCTCCTGTATTCAGCCCCTGATCAGCTTCTCCGATTCGTTTGTAGTCTTTTGCTTCAGGCAATAAAACATAACTGCTGCCGTCGGTGAGCACGAAAACACTGGCTTCAATTCCTTGTAAAAAAGATTCAATAACTACGCGGCTTCCGGCAATACCAAATTTGGATTTTCTGACCATCCATTCAAACTCTTGGACTGCTTCCTCATGGCTGTTGCAAATGATTACACCTTTTCCAGCTGCAAGGCCATCGGCCTTGAGTACCACTGGCAGGCTATGATGTCTGATATAGTCTACTCCATCCTGATAATTTTCTTCAGTGAATTCCGCATAGGAAGCAGTTGGAATGCCATATTTTTTCATAAATGCTTTGGCAAAAGACTTGCTTCCTTCGAGTTGAGCAGGTTCTTGGGCGGGCCCTACAATGAGCAGATCCCGGTTTTCGGGTTGGGATTGAAAAAAATCTACAATACCCTTGACCAGAGGTTCTTCAGGCCCTACAATCATCAGCCCGATTTTTTTCTCTGTAACCATCTTGGACAGGGCTTTAAAATCAGTTGTCTGAACCGGCAGATTAATTCCAATTTCAGACGTGCCGGCGTTACCCGGTGCCACATAAATTTGTGTACAAATTGGACTCTGCTTGATTTTCCAGGCAATGGCATGTTCACGTCCGCCGGAACCGATAATGAGAACATTCATCATGTTGAATTTATGACGCGAAATTAAGATTTATGAATTACTGATGAATTGACACAGAATAAAATTATTTCTTCATCAGTTTATTCAGAAGAGGTGAACATAAAATTAATACAACACCGGCAACGATGGATATAAGACCTATATGTTTATACCCG
>VERM01000350.1 GCA_018882645.1 Ferruginibacter sp. | reverse complement strand
TGGAATTGGTCTTAAAAAATTCATGCTCCGGCATCTATTCTAAAACATAAAATGTATCAATTAAAGTAATTCTCATTGTGATTATTATTTATTAACCTTTTCCATATTTTTAGATGATGAGATGCTTTTAGTAATTGACTTTCCAATAACAAAATCATATAACTTATTTATACCGACTTTCATATCTGGAATAGTGTCTGATAAATTTTCGCTTAAGTTAATTTGCATAAAAACATAAATAGACACCTCCTCCTTCAGGTAAAATATTAGATTTTCATAATCTCTATTTACCTTTTAGACAGGAACTAAAAATGGTCGACAAAATGATAGAAATAAGCTGATATTAAATAATCTCCTTCGTTCAATAAGCTGATTAAAAGGCGTTATTTAGGTAAATATTTCAATTTATATCTAATCATATCGAGTCATTTTTATTCTGAAATTGAATACAGATAATACTTTTAAAGAACTTATTTTTCTACTTCGTAACATTTAAAAAGAATGTAATATTAAATATTATCCCCTAAAAAGCCAATTCCCCTTTCGGGGAATAGGCTGACTATCGGCAAGGATTCGGTGATTCCTACATCAGGAAATGACTTAAACGCGAACCATAGAAATATTTACGGACAAGTTGAAATAAATATAGATTAGGGATGTAACTCTGCGTTATAGCCTTGCTTGATATTCACCATTGTGGTATAGTATTTTACCAATCGATAACGATATTGGGAAAACTAATGAACCAAAGAAAATACAATGCAAAATAGCCGGGAATGACGCCATCGAATAGATAAAACACGAAGCAGTGAAAACTGAAATAAATTAAAATTTGCTCACAAGAATGGAGCGATATCAAATCACTGCTTTATAATTTTACTACACCCATTATTGTTAAAAAAACCAATCCTAAGAAAACATAACTTTATAGTAAATTCACTTTTTTCAGTGCCTCAATCTTGTTCTGAACGTGTAGTTTCTGGTAAATATTTTTCAAATGCTTTTTAATTGTCTCATGAGAGACGCCCAGCTTATCAGCAATTTCCTTATAGAGTAACCCCTTTGCTAAAAATTCCAACACTTCCTTCTCGCGTACGCTCAGTAAAGAACTTTCAGTACTTACAGTTGGCTTTTGAAAGCTACTGATTACCTTCCTGGCGATGAAAGGACTCATAGGTGACCCGCCATTGTATAAATCATGAATGGCTTTTAAGATTTCATCAGCCGTAACCGGATTTTTAAGAATATACCCGGAAGCCCCATATTTCATGGCTTCAAATATGGTATCATCATCATCATGAATACTGCAAACCATGAATTGTGTATGGGGCATTTTATCTTTCAAATGCAAGATTAAATTAGTTCCTCTCATTCCCGGGAGATTGATATCTGAAATAACTATATCAGTCGGGTTATCAGGTAAAGCATTCAATGCTTTCTCAGCACTTTCATAAGAGCCGGCAAGCACCATATCGTTTTGACTTTGAATTATTGATTCCAGTCCATTCCGAAACTGAACATTATCTTCTACAACTGCTATCGTAATCATATATTTGATTCTAAAGGAACTTCTAGCGTCAATTTAGTCCCTTTTGAGTTATCTATAAAAAAATTACCTTTCAATTGCTCCATACGCATACGTATATTTCTTAATCCGTTGCCCGTATGGTTCTTATTGTCTAACTGTATCCCTTTCCCATTATCAGCTATAGATATTACTATTTTGTTATTGATACTGATTGACAAATCAACAGTATCCGCACCTGAATGTTTGATAATATTATGTAACGCCTCTTTTACTGCCAGATAAATATGTCTTCTTGCTTCACCGCTGATTTTAGTATCCGGAATTTCTTGTGGGACACTTATATGAAAGGTGCCGGGATAGTGTTCCATTACTAATCGGGACTGCCTACGGAGAAAGTCGATCAGATTTTCAAGGTTATCATTCTCAGTATTCAAGCTCCATATAACTTCCCGCATACGCTCAGATACATCTCCAACGGAATTATAAATCTTTTCCAATTCGGATAAATTTTGAACATCCTTGGATTTTGCTTTTGCAACTTCTGTCATCAGTCTGATTCCTGAAAGACCGGCACCTATATCATCATGCATTTCCGATGAAATGCGCTGACGCTCTAATTGTACAGCCAGTTGCTTTTCCATTTGTATTCGCTGCTTGCGCAGTCGGGCCTTTACAATTAGTTGAGATATATAAAATGACACCAGAGCGCCTATTAGAAATAGGGCTATTTTGAACCAAATTG
>VERM01000035.1 GCA_018882645.1 Ferruginibacter sp. | reverse complement strand
GATTTTTCCAAAAATATCAGGCTTACATGTCCATAATACATTACCCTCAATTTTTGCATCTACAACACCCGGAATAATTTTATTGAAATTTCTCAAAACACCTCCTCTATTTTTTTCTGAACCTACCTCTTTTTCGTCAAGAGTCCAGCTCAAAGGATTTGTAACAATACTTTTAAATTTTTCATTTTTTATATCATTTGGAATGTACCCTTTCTTAAATGTTCTCCAGGATACGAAACAACCGGTTGCACTACTATCTTTACAAGGACTTATTTCAGAAAAATAATTTTCAGGCACAGGCATACCTATCAAATAAGCACAGACTAGTTTTGAATGCAGCGGTTTACCTTCAAAAAAATCCTTTAGTAATCTTCCCGCATGCTTGGTACCCTGACTATGACCGGCAATTATAATAGGTCTCCCATTGTTGTAATGATCTAAATAAAACTCAAAAGCTTCCTTAATATCTGAATATGCAATATCAAAATATGCACTTGAAGTAATTTCATCAATAAAAAAAGATTGTATGTGCGCCTGTCTGTATCTTGGAGCAAAAACACGATTACTTTCATTAAACACGCTTGCCTGATAAAGAATGGAAGTTTCGTCTGTTTTTTTATTTAACTCTACATCATCAAGCGTAGCGTTCCATTCTGTAAAACGTTTCTGTGTATAAGTTGTCGGATGAATAAAAAATACATCCACCAATGAATCTTTGTAGAAATTTATTTTTAATGGTGCTGGAATACTGTCAGAAGGATCTTTTTTCCAAGGATGTGCAGCCCAATTGTTTAAGTCTTCATAATTGGTTTTTATTTGAACCGAATTTTTATTGTTTTCTTCATTAAAACCCTGAGCCTTTATAGAAGAAGGAATAATAAAGAGTACAAAAAAAGTAAAAACAAATCGGATCATAACATTAAACATAAATACTGTATTAGGGTGTTTAAAAATCGGAGTTTTCAATCTTTGAATGATAAAAAAGGTTTTCTTCAATCATTTCCATTACCAAATCAGGAACATAATATCGAATAGATTTTTTTTCAGCAATTTGTCTTCTGATAAAACTTGCTGAAATTTCCAAAAGAGGCCCGCTAATGATATGTGTACTGGCATTATCAATAGGAGTAAACTCAAACCCTGGTCTCTTATAAATGTAAATAGAAAAGTTTTTAAGAATATAAGAAGCGTTCTTCCATTTTTCAATATTTTGAAACCCATCACTTCCCATTAAAATTGAAAAAACATGACCCGGGTATTTTTCCGTTAGATGAGCAAGTGTGTTTGCGGTATAAGACGGTTTTGACAGTTTAAACTCTATGTTTGATGCTTTAATATGTTTTTCTCCATTCAAAGCGGTTTTAACAAGTTCTATTCTATGGTTACCATTCAGCAACATATTTGACTGCTTGAACGGATTAAGCGGGCTCACAACAAACCAAATTTCTTCCAAATCCGTATTGTTTAATGCATAATTGGCAATAATCAGGTGGCCATTATGCACGGGGTTGAAGGAGCCAAAATATAACCCAATTTTCATATATAATAAATAATAAAATATTTAAAAATCTTCAACTATAATTTGTTCAGCTTCATCTATTCGAAGGCTTAATTTATATCCAGAGACGGAAACAGAGATAGGGCCTTTAAATGGTGCAACGTGCTCAATAACGATGATTTCGCCAGGAGTACAACCCATTTCCATAAGTTTTAAAAACAGATTGTCGCTTTCGAATGATTTAATTATAGCCTTTTTTCCTGTTGTTAATTCAGAGAGTTTTTTAAACATAAATATTTCAAATTCTACAAGTTAGTAAGTTGTAAAGATAGCTTATTGATAAACGTACTAATTTCGAATATAGAAATATAATTCACAATGATTCGCTTTCATTTCATTACTAATACAACACTTAAAAACCGAAACCGGTTGAAACTTTTCATTACGGAAAATGCTAAAAAGGAGAGGTGTCACATAGAATCAATTGATATTATATTTTGTTCAGATCAATTTTTACTAGATATCAATAGACGACACCTTAATCACAATTTTCTTACAGATATCATCACTTTCGATTTGACACATAAATCCAATAAAGGCAAAACGGCCGAAATCTATATCAGCATTGACCGAGTGAAGGAAAACGCTCAATTGTTTTCTTTTTCCTTTAATCAAGAACTCCATCGTGTAATTTTCCATGGCATTCTTCATTTGTGTGGATATAAAGACAAGAAACCAGGAGAGGTAAAGATGATGAGAAAGATGGAGGATGTATGGTTAGATCATTATTTTAGATAAAATGCCGACAGGCAATTTGTCCTGATTCTATTGTTTCACGTGAAACAGAAAAATGATAAAAAATTATTTTAATCCAATGTTTCACGTGAAACAAACCCTTCAAGCTTTTCTTAAGTTATCTCCACTCGTGAAAACACGAGGCGAAGGCAACAGTTAAAGGCCTTTCAATTTATTAAACCTTTCAATGTCTATACGGGCGTCCTTTTGCTTCTACCTTTAAAAACCTGCGCTATCTTTGTGTTCTTATGTTTCAATCATATGATGTCATTGTGGTAGGCGCCGGTCATGCCGGATGTGAGGCAGCCGCCGCAGCCGCCAATATGGGCAGTAGCGTGTTGTTGATTACAATGAATATGCAAACCATTGCTCAGATGAGCTGCAACCCCGCGATGGGTGGAATTGCTAAAGGACAGATTGTTAAGGAAATAGATGCGCTTGGCGGATATAGCGGAACTGTGACCGATAAAAGCATGATTCAATTCAGAATGCTCAACAGGTCCAAGGGTCCGGCAATGTGGAGCCCTAGAGCACAATGCGATCGAATGCTATTTGCTGCTACATGGAGAGAAATGCTTGAAAATACCGGAAACCTTGATTTTTATCAGGACACAGTGAAAGAAATCATTGTAAAAAACGGAAAAGCAACGGGGGTAGTAACAGGTATGGGGCATTCGATTTACTCTACATGTGTTGTGCTTACGAATGGAACCTTTCTTAATGGCGTCATTCATATCGGAGAAAAAAATTTCGGAGGAGGAAGGGTAGCAGAAAAGGCGGCGACCGGCATAACCGAACAATTGGTATCTCTCGGGTTTGAAAGCGATCGGCTAAAAACCGGAACACCACCAAGAATTGACGGAAGAAGCCTTGATTATTCCAAAATGGAAGAACAAAAGGGAGATGATGAAGTTGTGGGTTTCAGTTATTTATCAAAGCCAGGTTTGAAACCCGCAGCACAAAAAAGTTGCTGGATTACCTACACCAACCAGGATGTTCATGATATTCTCAAAGAGGGTTTTGACTCTAGCCCTATGTTTAAAGGAAGAATACAGGGAACCGGACCGAGATATTGTCCAAGTATTGAGGACAAAATAAATCGTTTTTCTGAGCGAGACAGACATCAGTTATTTGTAGAACCCGAAGGCTGGAATACAGTAGAGATTTATGTTAACGGATTCTCTACTTCATTATCGGAAGATATTCAGTATCAAGCACTTAGAAAGGTTCCGGGCTTTGAAAATGTAAAAATGTTTCGTCCAGGATATGCTATTGAATATGATTATTTTCCACCAACACAACTGCAATTCAGCCTGGAAACAAAATTGATCCAAAACCTTTTTTTCGCCGGACAGATAAATGGAACTACCGGATATGAAGAGGCGGCTTGTCAAGGTTTGATAGCAGGAATCAACGCTCATCAAAAAGCCATTGAAGATGCGCCTTTGATTTTAAAAAGGAGCGAAGCCTATATTGGTGTCCTGATAGACGACCTGATAAATAAAGGAACCGATGAACCTTACAGAATGTTCACAAGCAGAGCAGAGTTCAGAACGCTTCTCAGACAGGATAACGCAGATATGCGACTGACCGAAATCAGTTACAGACTTGGACTTGCTTCACAAGACAGGATGGAGCGGTTACAAAAAAAACAGCAAAATGTTGAAGAGATAAAAAACAACTTACATAAAATTTCTCTGGAACCGGAGAAGGTAAACGGGTATTTAAATAGCGTTTATTCGTCACCGTTATCTTTAAAACAAAAAGCCGCACAAATTCTTTTGAGGCCAGGTATCGATATTGGGTCTATGTTGACACATATAGACATACTGAGAGAAGCATTCAAGGATTATTCTAGAGAAGAGCTGGAGCAGGCCGAAATACAAATCAAATACGATACATATATAGAGAAAGAAAAAGAGCTTGTTCAAAAAATGAGTCAATTGGAAAATCTGCTCATTCCGGACAATTTTAATTATGAAAAACTTGTTTCGCTGAGCACAGAGGCCAGACAAAAATTTATAAAAATAAAACCCAGAACACTTGGTCAGGCCTCGAGAATTTCCGGAGTAAACCCAAGCGACGTACAAATACTTATGCTTTATATGGGCAGATAAAAAATAAAAACACCTTAACCAATGACAACCCAACAACACATTTTTTCTGAAATTGAAAATTATCTGAAAGAAAGCCAGCTTTCTATTCATAATGTAGACGCTTCAAGACCCTGGGGCGGTTTTTTTGTAATCGAAGAGTCTGATGCGGTAAAGTTTATTGATCTTTTTTTCCCGACGCTTGATAAATCCGCATTGCTTAAAGGTAAATTAAGTCCCAAAATATTACTTGTTGCACCCGGAAAAAAACTCAGCTGGCAATACCATTTCAGACGTGCGGAGATTTGGAAGCTTATAAGAGGCGAGGCCGGAGTTGTTCGAAGCGAGACCGACGAAGAAAAAGAATTATATCAATTGTCTGTCAACGAGATCATACAACTCAAACAAGGAGAAAGACACCGGTTGGTTGGATTGAACGACTGGGGCATAATATCTGAAATCTGGATGCATACCGACGCCAATCATCCAAGCGATGAGGACGATATAGTAAGACTGCAAGACGATTTTGGCAGAGGAAAATAATGGCAAATAAATGTCATTATGCAAAGTGCCCTTTTTTTCTGATTGTGAATAGTAAGGTAAACGGGATTTGATTTACAGGATAAACGAAAACCCGTATCGCAAATACATAATGACATTAATCTTATCTATGAGATTCATGTTACTTAATCCTCAGACCTTCCGCCCAGCATCAACAATTCATTGATCTGTATTTCGGTAAAATACCTCTTATTGCCCTCTTTGTCCAGATAGTCTTTCGTGACCAGCTTTCCTTCCAGAGCAACCTCACTTCCTTTATTGAGGTATTTTTCAGCAACGTCTGCTACTTTCCCCCAGGCAATGATATTGTGCCATTGCGTTTCTTTTACTTTTTCTCCTTTTGAATTGGTATAGACTTCGTTTGTTGCAACGGAAAACTTCGCCAGTTTTTTACCCGAATCGATTTTTTTTACTTCCGGGTCTTTACCCAGATTGCCAATGAGTTGGACCTTGTTTCTTAATGAGTACATGATTTTTGATTTTTAATGATTATAAAATGTATTCCAGTCGGGATGAGGCGCCTTCATATCGACAAGACAAAGGTGAAGTGTACAACAATCATTAATCGTATTCTATTCGTTTACAGGTGAAAATACCCGAGTGTAAACGGTTAAAACACCCATGAGGAAAGAGTTCAGAGTTATAACTTTCACTTTAAATAAAGTAAATGCTTATGCAAACAGAACCCGTCCCGCAGAAAACCTGTCTATCCTGTTCCAAACAATTAAGAGGAAGAACCGACAAAAAATTTTGTAACGATTATTGTCGAAACACGTTCAATAATCAATTAAAAGCACCGGCAAACAATCTTATCCGAACCATCAACCACATTTTATGTAAAAACAGGCGCATACTGGATTCCTTTATGTACAACGGAGAAGAAATGATCAGGGTTAAAAAAGAGAAGTTAATTGAACAGGGGTTTCTTTTCAAATACGCTACACATATAAATATAAATAAAAAAGGATCAATCTATTTTTTTTATTACGATTACGGGCTGCTATCAATAGACGAAGAAACTTGTATTGTGATTAAAAAAAGAAATTAAAACAATGCCCACCAATCATTTTCCACCTTCCCTGTTATTTATATTATTGGAGGCCTTTCCAATAATATTTTTTCTGCAATTGCTGCTTCCACAGTTGCATTGAAACGGCTCCGCATGTTCATCTAAAAAAGAGGCATAATCCAGTGTCAACTCTTCGCCTTTTTGAATATCTCTAGATGCGATTACGTTGAGTCCGCTATAAATTGTATTGGCGTCGCAGCTATGATTTTGAGGTGCCCACTCTGAAGGATTAGAGTCCCACAGCAAAAATACTTCCTCGCAAATCGGATAAGCATAGCGCCTGAAGTTTTCCTTTTCTTTATCATTCCAGTTTTTTGAGATATGTGAGCGAGTGGCAATACGCTGCGCTTTTTCTTCGCCATAAAAAATAACATCTTGCTTTTTCAGATTAACAGTCGCGTAAATCCCATATCCCGAAATGGAATTTCCCATCACCCGATATTTTTTTTGTTTTTTTTGATGGCGATAAATACCTTCTGCAATGATATGGCGTAAGAACTGCGACAGACCATAGCAGTCATTTTTCAGAATATAATCTGCCGAACCCTCATATCCTTCCGAATAAAAAACAGAACAAGTGAAATTGATTTCCAGAAAAAAAAGCTTTCCGTTATGATCCATTCTGAAATCCATTCGTGCATAACCTACGCCTCCAAAAGCATTAAAAATCTTTTCGGCTGAAGTTTTCAAGTCTAAGCGTATTTTTTTTTCGGCAACAGGGATATTGGCATCAGGATGCAGTTCAGAGGTTTTTAAGGAGTACGTTTTGAATTTTTTTCCTACAGGAAAAATATACTCTATCGGCTCGAAAACCTTTAATTCGTCCTGATCATTTGCAGATCCTGCTACCAACACAGTAAACTCTCTGCCATCTATATATTCTTCTATCAGCAAGGGCCCATATTCATCAAGAATAGAAAATACTTTTTGTTTGAGCGCACTTGCATTCTGCACCAGAGAAAAATCATCAATTCCCAAACTATCCCCCGCCTTGACAGGCTTCACAAAAAGAGGAAACGTTAATCCCGCGCATGCAGCATCCAAATCTTCTTTTTTTTCTATAACCACATATGAGGGCGTATTCACTGATTGGGTATAGGCAACGTATTTCATCAGCTCTTTGCTGGGATCGTATAATATACTGTTTGGACCGGTAAAAGGAAGATTGAGCAACTCCAGAAAATATATTACATCAATTGAAGGCACCTCCCACTCCAGATAACCCTCACAAAGATTTACAAATACATCAAATTTCTTTTTGCTTAATTCTTTTAATTGCTTGTAGGTGGTAAGTTTATTGAGAAAGACATGTTCCACCTCCGCCTCCGGTATAAGCGGACCTAGATTTCTCGGAGGATCATAGTGCTGATAATCAATCGCACAGGTGGAATAATCGGGCTGCAACACACAAACCTTTAACCCGAAAGGCGTTTTACCCGACAAGAGGTCTGCTATCTGTTGATTAATATTTTTATGCGCGCTCAATTTTTATTTGGCTTACGTATGCTATTTGTTTGTTCATTGCTCTTTTAATGGCATCCTTTATAATTTCTTCAACAAGCCCTGTAAAGGTTTTACCAGAAAACTTTAAAATAGCACCAATAGATGTGTAGTCTTCATCTTCACTGATGCCGCATTGGGCATTTACCTCCAACACATACAGTTTTCCGCTGGTCTGATCCATTCTTAAATCAACGCGTGTATAGCCCTTTCCCTTCGTAGCTTTGTATGCTTCCTCACTTAAATTTTTTATTGCTTTGGATAGCACAGGCTCTACCGCCCTGTATTCATAAAAATTTTCATTGTTGGGCATAGCGCTCTCCGATTCATAGATTTCCCACAGTCTGTCGAACGATAAAAATTTTTCTTTTTCAGGGAGCGATTTATGAAAAACCCTTTCCACAGGATCATAGATATTCAGATCTTCTGCGAAATCGAAAGATCCACTGATCAGCGTTGTGAATTCACGGCCAGAAATAAATTTTTCTGCTATAATACCACCGGACATCAAATCCCAGCCGCGATATCCGGAAGCCAGCTCTTTCAATAGCAGTAAAAGCTGTTCTTCATTTTCAACAACATTTTTCACGCCCACGCCCATACTTCCTCCGGAAACAGCCGGCTTAACAATAATTGGAGATCCTGTATTGTGAAAAATATCCGACAGTTTTTTCGTATAATCGTTAACGTTACACCATGGCGCGGTAGAAACGCCAAATTCATCAAAAGCTTTCTTCATGGGAATTTTTGATGTAGTGATATTGTAAAAATATTCGTCGGCACCTGTATAAACAATTTCTTTCTCTTCCAAAAGTTGAATGACGGAAGCGCCCGGTGTGCCGTTCAGCTCGTCACCATCGCAAAGATTAAAAACAATCGGCAACACATCACCTCTTTCTTTTTCATTAAAGATCTCGTCTATAATATTTTTATAACTGTTCAGATTTACAGGTTGCCATATCCATTCTACTTGAAGTTTGTCGAAAACACGCCTATATTCCTCAATGCTCTGTTTGAAATCGTAGTAATAATCAATATTAGCATCCACGCTTTCTATTTGAGGCGCGAGCACCCAAATCTTTATACTGCCCGCAGGCAATGAATGGCGTGATTTTAAAATGGCGGAGCTGCTGATTTTATTCGAGGAGAAATCGCTCATCCCTTTTTAAATTGCTTTTTAATAAAATCGGTGAGCCGATATGATTTGATGACTTGAGAAGAAACAAACTTTGCCCCCTTGATGGTTCGCAAACAATTTTTACTTCCGCAGAAACAGTTGAAGGATTGTGACATTTCCCATTCAGTAGAAGGATAAAAAAATGTGAGTTCTTCATTTGCTTCAATCTGTCTGAGCGCTATCAGTTGCATGGATGTGGTATCGAAAAAAACATTCGGACTGCAACTGTGGTTGATGTTTTGTAAATAAGACGGGCTTAGTGTAATGTGTTTATGTTCGTCGGTCTGTACCGTTAGATACGTTGGTTCAGATAAAACATTTTCTGCTTCGAAATTACTTATCACATCTCCCTTTTTAAATGCAACCAGACTGCAGAGTGCTTTTTCCCCTGTAACAGGATGTTGAACGATTTCAGCAATTGCAAGTTTTTCGACGGAAACCATTAATACATCAGACAGCGCAGTAGTTGCCATATTGTTCCGGTTGGGTTATTGAATGGATGTAAATTTTGGTAGACTGTTTGAAGTTAAATAGATATTATAAAGAAATAAAAAAACTTATTCCGAAGTTTTCAACAATCTAAGAGATATAAAATCAGGAACGTGTGAGTGAGCGAATTAAATCTGCGTATTCAGGATGCTGAATGATAAGTGGCTCTGCATCTGTCAGTTCAAAGTCTTCAAAATCAAAACCGGGAGAAACGGTACAGCCCACAAAAGAGTATTGGCTGTTTTGTGCGGGTCTGCTGGCAAACCAGCTGTTGGCGGGAACTACATACTGTAATACTTCTCCTTTTTCAATGTCCGCGCCCAGAGCTACTTCTTTATAATGACCATTGGAATCAAAAATGTAGATGATCAAAGGACCCCCCATATAAAAATGCCAGCACTCATCGCTTTTGATGCGATGGAATGCAGAGAAGTTTCCGAATTCAAGTAAGAAATAAATTGCCGTAGAAAAATGTCTGTCGCCACCAAACCTTTTCGGAAGTGCAGAATGGGTAATACGCTCTTCGCTTTTGTATGTTTCTTTATACCACCCGCCTTCGGGATGCTGTAGGAGTTGATATTTATCAATAATTTGTTGAGGTGTAAGCACTATGAAAGTAAAAGATTCAATTAAACTACTTTCGCCTGAAGGCGAAAGATTTGGTCTAGCCTAAAGGCAACTAAAGTTATTCTGAAACGGTAAAGTCTTCGTCTTTTTCGTTCTCATCTTGATTCTTTATATACTCCATTATTAC
>VERM01000034.1 GCA_018882645.1 Ferruginibacter sp. | reverse complement strand
TGTCAATGTCATTAAGGAAGATTTGATCGGTTAATCTTTATATATGAAGAATGTAAAAAAAGAAAATCTGCCGGAAAAAATATGTTTGGTATGCAACAGGCCTTTTTCATGGAGAAAAAAATGGGAGAAAAGCTGGAATGAGGTTAAATATTGCAGTGATAAATGCAGAATGCAAAAAAATAAATATGAACATCAAAAAAAATAAAACGCTTCGTTTGATTCTGGGGGATCAGCTGAATATCAATCACAGCTGGTTTAAATCTGTTGATGATTCAGTCACCTACGTTTTGATGGAGATAAGAAGCGAAACCGATTATGCAACGCACCATATTCAGAAAGTCATCGGTTTTTTTGCTGCCATGAGGGATTTTGCAAAAGAGTTACAGCAACTAAATCACCATGTCATCTATATTAAACTGAATGATAAAAATAATCTTCAGCGCTTTGATAAAAACTGTTTGTTTTTGATTGAGCAATACAATTTCACCAAATTTGAATACCAGCTCCCCGATGAGTACAGGCTGGATCTGCATTTGAAATCATTTGCAAACGAGTTGTCCATTCCTTTTACAGTGTATGATTCAGAGCATTTTTATACCTCCCGAAATGAATTAGGAGACTTGTTTGCAGGGAAGAAGTCCTATTTGATGGAAACCTTTTACCGCTATATGCGTAAAAAACACAAGGTATTGGTTGATATGGATGATAAGCCTCTTAATGGAAAATGGAATTTTGATGAGGCAAACAGAAAGAAGTTGCCAAAGTCACATAAGCCTCTCTCGCCGCTCTTGTTTTCCAATGATGTGAGTGGAATTGAATTGGAAATCATTCAATCAAAAATAAATACCATCGGCTCTGTAAACAGTAAAGCATTTATCTGGCCAGTCAACCGATCGCAGTCACTAATCCTGCTCAATTTTTTTGTTGAAAACTGTTTGCAATTTTTCGGAACCTTTCAGGATGCGATGGTGCCCCATGAATGGTCATTATATCATTCCAGACTATCGTTCTCTTTAAATATCAAATTAATTTCTCCGAAAGAGGTAGTTGACAAAGCTATCGATTTCTATTTCAAGAATCCTGAAAGCATTGCTTTTCATCAATTGGAGGGTTTCGTAAGACAAATCATCGGATGGCGAGAATACATGCGCGGCATCTATTGGTTAAAAATGCCGGAATATTCCCATCTCAATTTTTTTAATCATACAGCATCATTGCCGCAATGGTTCTGGACAGGCAAGACCAAAATGAATTGTCTGAAACATGCAGTTTCGCAGTCTCTCGAATTTGCATACGCGCATCACATACAGCGCCTGATGATTACAGGCAATTTCGCTTTACTGGCATGCATCCATCCTGATGAAGTGGATGCATGGTATTTAGGAATTTATATCGATGCAATTGAATGGGTAGAAATTACCAATACAAGAGGCATGAGTCAGTTTGCTGATGGTGGCATTGTGGCTACCAAACCTTACGTCAGCTCAGCCGCCTATATACATAAGATGAGTGGATATTGCGAAAGCTGCCACTACAAATATGATCAAAAAACAGGCGAAAAATCTTGTCCATTCAATAGTTTATACTGGAACTTTTTCAATAAAAATGAAGATGCTTTATCCAATAATCCTAGAATGGGTATGATGTATAACGTTTGGAGAAAAATGAGTGATGATGGCAGGCTTGCAATATTGCAACAAGCAGAGTATTATTTAAAACAAATCAATTCGTTGTAAATGAAGAGAGCTGTCATTTGGTTTAAAACAGACCTGCGATTGCATGATAACGAGACTTTGAATAAGGCTTTGGATCAATCTGACGAAGTGATTCCAGTATATTGTCTAGATGATGATCATTTTACAACAAATGATTTCGGGTTTAAAAAAACTGGAAACTTCAGAGCTCAATTTTTATTTGAATCACTGACAGACCTTGACAGAAATCTTCATAAAATCGGTTCGGGATTAATCCTCTTGAAAGGCAAGCCGGAAATAGAAATTGCAAAAATTGCTAAAATATTCAATGCTGAAAAAGTTTTTGCAAAGAAAGAGTCTGTATATGAAGAGTTGATTACTCAGGGAAAAGTGGAAAAAGAATTGAATAAAATCAACTGTATTTTGGAAGCTTATTCCACAGATACGCTATATCATCCCGAAGATCTTCCTTTCATCATAAATGACATGCCTAATGTATTTACTGATTTCAGAAAACGGGTGGAAAAATCCTCAATCATCCGACAGCTGATACCGAAACCGGATTTCATTTCTTCTCCAACAATAGAAAAACTTCAGCTTCCTGATATGGAAGACCTGAATTTAGCTCAAGCCCAATTTGATTCTCGCGCTGCTATCGATTGTAAAGGCGGTGAAACGGAAGGGATGAAAAGACTACACAAATATTTGACGGGAACTCATGCAATAGCAACATATAAAGAGACACGTAATGGAATGATAGGAGAGAATTATTCATCTAAATTTTCTGCCTGGCTTGCAATGGGATGTCTTTCTCCAAGGACTGTTTATCATGAGATAAAAAAATATGAGCAGGAATTTATCGAAAACGATTCTACCTATTGGTTGGTATTTGAATTATTGTGGCGTGATTTTTTTGCATTTTTGTTTAAAAAATATCCTTACCAATACTTTAGATATCATGGGATAAATTCCAGAGAAAGATGTTTCAACAAGCATGATAATCATTTATTTCAAAAATGGCAAAACGGTCAAACGGGAAATGATTTTATTGATGCCAATATGCTTGAATTAAAATATACCGGATGGATGAGCAACAGAGGTCGACAAAATACAGCCAGCTATTTGTGTCATGATCTTAAATTGGATTGGCGTTATGGGGCTGCTTATTTTGAACAACAATTGATTGATTATGATGTTTGCAGCAATTGGGGTAATTGGGCCTATATTGCCGGCGTTGGAAACAATCCCAGAGGAGCTAGTGTGTTCAATATCGAAAAACAAGCTAACGAATACGATAAAGATAAATCTTACAGAAATCTATGGCTGAACAAAAATCAAATATTCGAAACATGAAGACGTCTGTTTCAACTGAAGAAACTTCTGATAACATAAAAATTTTGACTCATCCCGATCGAATCCCAGAGCGTATCTTTTCAGAATCAGATAAAGACAGAATCATTCAGATGGCCTGGGAGGATAGAACCCCTTTTGAAGCCATTGAATTTCAATTTGGACTTAAAGAAAAGGATGTGATTGATTTTATGAGAAGCCATTCTTTGTCATCCAGCTTCAGGATGTGGCGAAAACGAATGAAGTCACGTAAAACAAAACATGGTTTATTGAGAGATAAAACAGTCAATCGCTTCAAATGCACGAGACAGCGTAATACTGGTAATAAAATTTCAAAAAGATGATTAACTGTGCATTTACAAATTAAATCCTGTTTAATTTTAGTCACATAGAAATCAAATTGGCAAACATCTCTTAAATCAATCACTTCATGAATCCATGTGATAACGAAGGCGAAGGAGTTTTTTCTTTCAGACAAGAGCCTGTGATATTTGATTTGCCCGATGCAGACATTAGCTTATACGATGATTTTTTTTCCACATCTGAAAGTAAAATGTTGTTTCAAAATCTGCTGGACAAGATCAGCTGGCAACAATATGACATTCGAATGTTTGGAAGAATTTTAAATCAACCCAGACTGACCGCCTATTATGGCGATGCACAAAAGCCTTATGCGTATTCAGGGCTCCAATTGAATCCCAATCCGTGGAATGAAGACTTACTCTTTATTAAATCAAGAATAGAGGCTGCGGCCAAAGTTTCTTTCACCAGTGTTTTGTTGAATTATTATCGAGATGGTAAAGACAGTATGGGATGGCATGCGGATGATGAAAAAGAACTTGGACAAAATCCTGTAATCGGTTCTGTCAGCTTTGGAGAGACCAGGCCATTTCAATTGAGACATCTGAAAAGAAAAGAAATCAAAAGAGTGGATATTCCGCTGACAAACGGATCATTTTTGTTAATGAAGGGAACAACACAGCATTTTTGGCAACATCAAATTCCCAAAACCACCCGTACATTAGGACCCAGAATCAATTTGACTTTCAGGGTTATTCATTGAAATCAAGGAGTTAAAATACTATAGGGCTTGCCATTGGCGTTAACTCTTTAAATTTTTCAATCCAAATATTTTCTGACTTCCATTAGCCGAATTTTTGATGTAATATTACATTCCAAATTACAAAATCATGGAACTTATTTTGTTGATCATAACCTGTGTATTGGTACTGCTGGCGATAGTACTTATTCTGACCTTTCGTGGAAAACCATCCGGTGATACAGCAACATTGCAGAGCAAGCTGAACGAGTTGCAATCCAGTCTTTCTAAAATTGAATCCAACCTCAAAGAAGATTTCAAAATTAACAGAGAAGAGAACTCCAACTTGTCAAAGGCCAATCGGGAAGAGCTGAGTGGCAGCATAAAAACGATATCTGACCAAAGTCAGCTGATACTTAAAGACATCAATAAAACCTTTGAGGAAAAAATGACTGCGTTGATTGATAAAATTGATGAAAACAACCGTGTCAACAGAATAGAGTTGGTTAAAACCATCAACGACTTTACGCTTGCAAATACGACGCAGTGGGATAAAATACAGGCACAGTTGAAAGAGGACAGTCGACTTCTTCGCGATGGCATGGCACAGGCATTTCAGGGATTTCAATTAACGCTTGACAAAAACATCCAGTCGCTAAATGACTTGCTTCGCGAGAGATTCAGTCAGATGGACAATAAACAAAATGATCTTTTAAAGAGTACGGAATCCAAACTTGAAACTATCCGAGGTACTGTGGAAGAGAAATTGGAAAAAACATTGAGCGATAGATTGGGACAGAGTTTCGATACGGTTGGTAAGCAATTGATTGAAGTGCAAAAGGGGTTGGGTGAAATGCAGAACATTGCTACAGATGTAGGCGGATTAAAAAAAGTGTTGAGCAACGTCAAACTGAGAGGCGGTGTAGGGGAGGTTCAGCTTGCATTGCTCTTAGAGCAGATCCTCGCACCCAATCAATACGAAGCGAACATACGCACCAAAAAAGGCAGTAATGATTCAGTTGAATTTGCCATCAAATTGCCGGGAAGAAGTGAAGATGAAGCAGGTGTGGTTTATTTGCCTATAGATGCTAAATTTCCCAAAGACACTTATGAGTATTTGTTGGCTGCGTATGAATCAGCCAATCCCGATGAGATAGAAAATGCCAGCAAAAATCTGGAGGCCACCATCAAAAAGATGGCAAAAGATATTCGCGATAAATATATAGATCCGCCACATACAACTGATTTTGCCATTCTTTTCCTTCCATTTGAAAGCATTTATGCAGAGGTGATTCGAAGAAGCGCACTGATAGATCAATTGAGAACGGAATTTAAAATTACGGTTGCGGGTCCAACTACGCTTATGGCTATTTTAAACAGCCTGCAGATGGGCTTCAGGACATTGGCATTACAAAAAAGAAGCAGTGAAGTATGGAAGGTTTTGGCTTCTGTTAAAAAAGAATTTGAAACATTCGGCGGTTTGTTGGAAAAAGCACAAAAAAATATTCAAACCGGCCTCGGTCAGCTCGATGACGTTGTGGGCACGAGAACAAGAGCTATCAATCGTCAGTTGCGTAATGTAGAATCATTGCCCGCAGTAGAAAATCAGCAGCCACTTCCTGAATTGTTGAATCCTCCCTCCGAGGAGGAGAATGAGGGTTAGAGATTGTTATAATTATGATTATGGATGACAATAGAAATTCTACCATTCCCAAAACAACATGCCCGCTCCGCAGATAATCAGTGTCAGACCTGCAAGGACATGCATGTAACGCTCCATTTTTTTTGTATCAGCAAATGCTATTCCCCAATATCCCAACAGAACCATCATTACCATTGATATCAGGGTGAAGCAGGTGTAAATCAAAATGAGTGTTATTAGGTTTATAATATTATGGTTTACTGCCGGAGCAAATAAAAGCGGAATCATGGGTTCGCATGGCCCAAGCAGGAAAATGATAAAAATCACCCAGGGTGTTACCTTGAATTTTTTTATGGGTGCAGCATAACTGGAATGCTTGTGTTCATATACAAACATGTTGCCTTCATTATCTGCATCAAAATGTTTGTGTGTTTTATTTCGATAGGCATTGAAGATTCCCCAGATAAAATAAAGACAACCAAATATCAACAATCCCCATGCGGCAATGCTTCCTCTCTGATTTTCAATAGTAGTTAATTTGTCGATTCCCCATCCAATAGAAGCGCCACCTAAACCCAATACAACCGAACTCAGTACATGACCGCTTCCACAAACCAAGGTCCAGCCAATCGTTTTGCTGATGCTCCATTTTTTTGATTTAGATAAGGCAATAAATGGAATATAGTGATCAGGGCCTGTTATCGTGTGAATTACAGCGATACCAATGGTAGATATCAGCAGGATATTAATGTCAGACAAGTGATTTGTTTTTATCGGTAATCGTTGATACGGTAAGCAGTTTGTTTATCTTATTCAATATATCGAATAATTCTTCCGCATGGCGACCAAGTATTCTTACTTTGATTGAATGCGCTGTGGCATTGCTGATGCCGAATTTTATTTCGGTATGAGCATTCAATAATTCATAAACGCTGTTCTTTGTTTCTTCATTATCCATTTTATTATTGAAGCAAATCAGACTCGCCTGATGCGTGTATCCTTCCAATTGCCCGATTGCTGACAAATTCATTGTGGATGGTTCCATCAGTAAGTTTTCTCTGATGATGAGGTTGTTCTCACAATATACATTTGTTATACTGTGCATTTTATTGAAAAGAAATATTTCGTTATTCAGTTTTCTTCCACAGGTAAGCAATTCACCCCAGATAAGAGTACTGCTATTTTCAAGATATATGTTGTTGATTGTTGTATAATTGGCGTTTTTATGAGGCACTGTTGGGTGGGGGATATGGCTTAAAAAACCATTCTGCCTCATTTTGATATTTGTATGCTGTGTCGCGCTGTCCTTCATGTTGAATATCCGTTGGTAGGATTGTGTACTTAATATAACACTGCAATTTTCATCAATCAGTATATCAATATTAAGATTGTCTTTGTCCAGGGTTCCCGGAGAAGAGCTCATCATCATCAATTCGAGCATGGATGATTTTTTGTTTTCAGTAATATCAGCCAGTTTGAATGGCGGAGACATAAAACTGTCTTTGAGAATAGTTTTGTTATTCCTGTATATAGTTTGTATTTCTAATCTTCCGTTCATCTTAGTAATTCGGGTTCTTTGGTGTCTTCGAGTAAAGCATATTTTTTTATCCATCCTATAACTGCGTCTATGCCTTCAAGTTTAAAAAGATTGGTAAAAACAAATGGTCTTCCGTTTCTCATTGTACGTGCATCTCTCTCCATAACAGAAAGATCTGCATGGACATAAGGAGCGAGATCCGTTTTATTGATGATGAGCAAATCGCTTCTTGTAATGCCGGGTCCGCCTTTACGCGGAATTTTATCACCTTCAGCTACATCAATAATGAATATGCTCAGGTCTGCCAGATCAGGGCTGAAGGTAGCTGAAAGATTATCTCCTCCGCTTTCAATGAAAATGATTTGTACATCCGGAAAGCGGCCTGCCATTTCATCTACGGCTTCCAGATTCATGCTGGCATCCTCACGGATAGCCGTATGCGGACAACCTCCTGTCTCCACTCCGATTATTCTTTCGGGAGGAAGGAGGCTGTTCTTGGTAAGAAACTCTGCATCTTCACGCGTATAGATGTCGTTGGTGATTACTCCAAGACTGTAATCTTTGTGCATGATTCTCGTGAGTCTTTCTATGAGTGCCGTTTTTCCCGAACCCACAGGACCGGCTACTCCAATTTTTATGTAATTTCTGTTTCCCATATGGTATTATGACATGTATAATCTTGAGTATAATCTTTCGTGTTGCATGGAGGCAATATCAAATCCGCTCGATGATAATCCAATCATATCATCCGGAACGCTGTCGGCTTCATCAACAAGTCTTGAGATGAGTGGTTTGATTTCAAATAAAATCTTTTGTCCCGATTGCTGACCCAGTGGAATAAGTTTTACTGAATTGGTAACTATTCCTGAGGCTGTATTGTAATAAAATCCGGTCAGCGCATCTTTTTTAGAAATATTCATTGAATATGCCACCAAAGCGAAGGCAATACTATAATGACCGTTTGCTTTTTTTGACAAAATCATTTTGTAATATTCCTCCGCAATGGTTTGATCGTATAAAGGACAAAATATTTTCAATAGACGCAGGCTCAATTTATGGCTCGCCAACCGGATCTCTTCCGGAAGTTTTGTGGCATTACATAAATGGTCTGTGGATATTATCGCATTAAAATCATTTATCACAGCAGCGTCATATGTTCTGTAGAAAAATGCAGCATCATTATAGAAAATATTTTTAGAAATCATTTCTTCAAGAAAGTATTTTGCAGTGGTTTCATCGTTTACTTTCCCGTTTTGCACATAGGTTTCAAGTCCGGCGGAATGAGAGAATCCGCCTATTGGTAAAGCTGAATCGCAGAGTTGCAACAAATCCAATAATATATTATTCATTTGCGGTCAGTTTTAGTATTTTAGAAAATAGACTGGAGCTTTCCTGATGTGAGTGTCCCTGAACAGTTGTTTTTAATTGTTGCAATAATTTTCTTTCTTCTTTTCTGACGTCATAGCCTTGTGCACTCAATTGTCTGAAAAGTGGCATTTCAAATGGAATCAACAGCGTGTCATTTTCATAAAACAACGCAAGGTGTTTGTTGCCTATCTCATAGCACAATGAAGCGAGCTCAAAAGACGATTTTGGAATTATCACCAAGGCTTCAACAATAGTTATGCTAATCACAATAATAGATTCTTCATTTTGATAAAGCACGTCTCCTTCAGAGAGATTGGGATCTGCATTCAGTGATTTAAAAAGCACTTCTATGCCTCCGTTGGTTTTTTTTCGTAAAATTCTTTTATGACATTCATGCCAGTCCAGCATTAGATAATCGATATGGCGATTATTGATGTCAAAGGATTGAATATGGCCAATTTTTTGTTGAATAAGCATTTAAAATAAAAAATATCGTTGAGCTAAAGGAACTACAGATAAAGGTTCGCAGGTAATATGCTTGCCATCTACTTTTACTTCATAGTTTTCAGGATTCACTTCTATAAGTGGTGTTTTATCATTATGAATCATATTTTTCTTTGAAATATTTCTGCAGTTTTTTACCGGAATAATCAGTTTCTGTAAATGATATTGTTGTACATTTTTTTTCTCCAGAGAAATTTTTGATACAAAGCTGATGGAAGTCTTGTGTAATGCTTTTCCGTATGCGCCGAACATATGTCGGTATATTACCGGTTGAGGTGTTGGTATGGAAGCATTGGGATCGCCCATTTTTGCGCCGATAATCATTCCTCCCTTGATAATCATTTCAGGCTTTGCTCCAAACATCGCCGGCTTCCACAAAACGATATCTGCTAGCTTGCCGCTTTCTATGGATCCTATATGCTCGCTCATGCCATGCGATATGGCCGGATTGATGGTATATTTGGCCACATATCTTTTTACTCTGAAATTATCATTGTGATTGTCTTTATCTTCAGGCAGTGCGCCTCTCTGTACTTTCATCTTATGAGCTGTCTGCCATGTTCTTGTGATAACTTCACCTACACGTCCCATTGCCTGTGAATCGCTGCTCATCATGCTAAATACGCCCATGTCATGCAGTATGTCTTCTGCTGCAATGGTTTCGGGCCTGATTCTTGAGTCGGCAAAAGATACATCTTCCGGAACATTTTTATCCAGATGATGGCATATCATCAGCATGTCAAGATGTTCATCAATGGTATTGACAGTATATGGTCTGGTTGGATTGGTGGAAGAAGGTAACAC
>VERM01000349.1 GCA_018882645.1 Ferruginibacter sp. | reverse complement strand
ATCTTGGACTCAATGGTAAATCTTATTTAAATAATGATTCGGGAAATCTTGTAATCTCAGACTATTCTCCGTTATTGCCTTGCTCCATAATTTTTTCAATTTGGATCAATGATACCATGGCATACATCGTAGGATCGCTTATCGGAAAAACACCACTCTCATCAATATCTCCCAAAAAAACGTGGGAGGGAACAATCGGAGGAGTTATTCTTAGTATTATTGTAATTGGATTTGCCGGCAATCTACTAATGGTTGCCCAACCGCTTCATTGGTCACACTGGGCAGGAATTGCTTCTATTGCTGCTGTTTTCGGTACTTTAGGAGACTTACTGGAAAGTAAAATAAAAAGATTGGCAGGCGTGAAAGATAGTGGAAGTTTTATGCCTGGTCATGGAGGTTTTTTAGATCGGTTTGACTCATTGCTTTTTTCTATACCATTTATCTGGATTTACATTCATTTAATTGTCTGAATGTAGTTTTTCATGAAATGCAATTGTACATTTGCGTTCTAAATTTTTATTATGACTATACATAGAGAAGGATATGCATCCATCTTGTTGACTGCGATTATATTGACACTTTTGAATATTCCATCCTGGCTTTATCTTTCTGATACATATTTATGGATTTCCATATTGATTCTGATTATAAGTCTCGGATTATTTTTATTTATTGTTTCTTTCTTTCGTATACCTTCCAGAAAATTAACTCTGAACGACAATTTGATAATAGCTCCTGCAGATGGAAAGGTAGTCGTAATTGAAGAGACTGTAGATAGTGAATATTTTAAAGATAAAAGATTGCAGGTGTCTATTTTCATGAGTCCGGCTAATGTGCATGTAAACAGGAATCCCATAAGCGGACAAGTGATTTATAATCAATATCATAAGGGCAAATACCTTGTTGCCTGGGATCCGAAATCATCAACAGAGAATGAGCGGCATTCTGTTGTACTTAAAAGAGAGAATAAGGAAATTTTAGTTAAACAAATAGCAGGTGCTCTTGCAAAAAGAATTGTCAATTATTTAAAAAATGGAGAGCAGGTCAAACAAGGCGAGGAGATGGGATTCATTAAATTTGGCAGCAGGGTTGATTTGTTGTTACCCATTGATACTAAATTAAATATACAATTAAATGAAAAGGTAAAGGGTGGCGTTACGGTAATAGGCAGTTTATAATTTAACAGCATAGTCTTGACTCTACATAAAATAATGCGTATATTTACTCTCTAAATTTTATTGAAAATGAAAAAATTAATGTTTCTTGCTACAGCGGCTTTGCTTGTAACCGGTGTTACATTCGCAGGTGCTGATAAAGGCAAAAAGAAAAAATGCTGTAAGAAATCCCAATCTTCTTGTTGCACTAAATCTGCTAAATCATGCAGTAAAGACAAAAATACTGCAGATTTGAAACAATAGTAGTTAGCACAACATTCTTGCAAACCTCTCCCATCGGGGGAGGTTTTTTTATGCATCAAAATATTTTTTCTAACTGGCTGAGATGAGTGATGGTATAAGTAGATTCTATTGTGGATGCTTCATTGATGTGGTTCACAAAAATATTGTCTATTCCCGCATTGATTGCACCCTGAATATCTGCATCCAGATTATCCCCTATCATTATTGACTCATTTTTTTCCGCATTTGCTTTTAATAAAGCGTATTCAAAAATTTCTTTTTCCGGTTTCACGCTGTTGCTTGCCTCAGAGGTAATGACCTGATTGAAATAATGATCCATACCTGCATTTCGTATTTTGTTCCATTGTGTTTTTTCAAAACCGTTGGTGATGAGATGCATGGTATATTTTTTTTCTTTTAGGTAATGCAGAATTTCAATGGCATGTGGGAATAGTTCGGTTTTTGTAGGCAACAATTCGAGGAATCGGGCGCTCATATTTTTTGCCAGTTTTTCATCTCCTATTTTGAATTCCAACAACGTACGCCACATTCTTTTCCATTTTAATTCCTCTACAGTGATGAATCCTTTTTGATATCGTTCCCAAAGTATTTTGTTGTGATAGATATATTTGAGGAAAAAGGCATTAAAATCGGCAGAAATGGAGGTGTTCAACTCAAATTCGAGATATAAATCAGACAATGTATGTTTTGCGTTTGTGTCAAAATCCCATAAGGTGTGATCCAAATCAAAAAAAATGTGATTGTATTTACGCATAATCAAATTAAATTGTAACAAACGATGTATACCCTGTCTCTTATACCACATCT
>VERM01000348.1 GCA_018882645.1 Ferruginibacter sp. | reverse complement strand
GACTTATACATTGTCACAGCCATTGGAGTGACGGCAATCATTCCATTGAGGAGATGGCACTTGCCGCTCAAAAAAGAGGTCTCGAATATATGGTACTGAGCGACCACAGTAAATCTGCACACTATGCGCAAGGGCTCGACGAAGAACGAATAAAGGCACAACATAGAGAAATTGATGAACTGAATGACAAATTGCATCCATTTAAGATCTTCAAAAGCATCGAATCAGATATATTAAATGACGGCAGTCTGGATTATTCCGATAAGGTTCTTTCCACATTTGATCTGGTTATTGCATCTGTGCACAGCAATTTAAAAATGAATGAAGAAAAAGCTATGATGCGACTTCTGAAAGCAATTGAAAATCCTTTTACCACTATTTTAGGTCATCCAACCGGTAGGTTGTTGTTAAGCAGACCCGGATATCCGATTCAAATGGATGACATTATTTCTGCATGCGCAAAAAACAATGTAGCTATAGAATTGAATGCCCATCCCAGCAGATTAGACATAGATTGGAGAGTCATTCCATTTGTTTTAAAACAAAATGTGCTCATTTCTATCAATCCTGATGCACATCAAACAGAAGGTATAGACTTGATTAAATATGGTGTTATGACTGCTCAAAAAGCAATGGTCACACCCCAAAAAAATCTGAGTAGTTTCAGCCTGACTGAATTTGAAGCCTATATATCTCTAAAGAAATCAAATCGACCTTACTGATTTTAATAATGTTGCTTTTTGATTTGAGTCCACAATTGATCCATTTCATTTAATGACATATTGTAAAGATCAAGTCCTTTTGATTTGGCGATATCTTCCATTTGCATGAACCGGAAAATAAATTTCTTATTGGTCCTTTCCAATGCATTCTCTGCATCAATGTTTAAAAATCTGGAATAATTTACGATTGAAAAAAGTACATCTCCAATCTCATCTTCAATCTGCTGCGGATCCCCGATTCTGATGGCTTCTTGAAGCTCAGTTTCCTCTTCCCGATCCTTTTCAAGCACCTGAGAAGCTGTAACCCATTCAAATCCAACCTGCTTCGCCTTCTCTTGCAGCCGCATTGCTTTTACTATAGCCGGAAGCGATTGAGGCACTCCGGATAAAACAGATTTTTTACCCTCTTTCAATTTGATTTTTTCCCAGTTTTGTTTGACATCTTCTTCATCATTCACTTGAATATCTCCATAAATATGCGGATGCCTTACAACAAGTTTGTCACAAACACCTTCAATCACATCACTCAATGTAAATTGATCGTTTTCATCAGCAATTTTTGCATAAAAAACAATATGCAAGAGCAAATCCCCAAGCTCCTCCTTGATTGCTTTCCAGTCATTATCAGTAATTGCATCGGCAAGCTCGTACGTCTCTTCTATGGTCAACTGACGTAGAGAATTGATGGTCTGCTTTTTATCCCAAGGGCATTTCTCTCTCAATTCATTCATAATTTCCACTAGTCTCAAAAATTGTGATTCATTCCGGTTCATTGTTGATTGATATGGTTTTATATTTGTTTAAAAATAAGAAATATTGCATTCACATAAATATTAATTGTATAGAACCATAAGGAATATGTACATGAATGATGAGTCGGGATAGCATACTTAGGGTTTTATAAGGAACCATACAAACCCAATCTCTTGCAGAAACAATTCACTTAAAAATAAAATTCAAAATATGTATAAAATTATTTTTTTACTTTCCTTCATCGGACTTACTCATCATCATGCTAAAAGCCAGTACTATTACAGAGACCTGATATCCATTCAACAAATCAATACAGAAATGGCAGCATATAAAAAGGCCAATATAAGAAAAGTGAAAATCAAAAGTTTTGATGAAAAAGGAAATCTCACCGAAGATTTGTTTGTTGAAAAAAAAATATCCAAAGACTATCTCTCATCCAAAACAAACACTTCTTCTATCAATACTGCATCATCCTTAATCATTTCATCATTTGATAAAAAAGGGCTGCTATACAAGATGTATGACACGTCTGAAAGTGTTGCGAAAACACACAACTACTTTTACGACTCGTCGGGTAATCTGGTCAAAACAACAGTCAATTCCGTATCTAGAGATGACGATTATGTGGTAAGCATGTCTGAAGAGCATCTTTATATACTCAATCAAAAACATCTTCCTGAAAAAATGTTTTTCATTAAAAATAAAACGGACAGTCTGGAGATTTTATTTGGATATGATGAAAACAATAACCTCGCTATTGAAAAAAACACACGGACGGGTGCTCTATACTACTATTACT